>JAMQPJ010000620.1 GCA_023717585.1 Thermoanaerobaculia bacterium | reverse complement strand
GACAAGGCCGGCACGCTCCTGGCCGCCGATGCCTGGCAGCGCCTCGAGAAGTTCGGGCGCGCGGCCGCCACGGCGCGCGCGGGCCTGGAACGCGACAAGGAAGACCCGGACCTCCTCTTCCGGCTTGCCGCCTCGCTCGAGCGCGAGAAGAAAGTCTCCGAGTCGGTGGACGCGTTCGAGAAGCTCCTCAAAGTGCGGAGCGACCACGCGCCGGGCCTGAACTACCTCGGATACATGTGGGCCGACCGGGGCGAGAACCTGCCGCGCGCCCTGGAGCTCATCCGGAAGGCCGTCGAGCTCGAGCCGGGAAACGGCGCCTACCTCGATTCGCTCGGATGGGTCTACTTCCAGCTGGACAAGCTCGACAAGGCCGAGGAAAACCTCCGGGCCGCGGCGGTCCTCAATCCCGACGACGCCACCGTCGAGGAGCACCTCGGGAATCTCTTCGAGAAAAAGGGAGACCTCTCCAGCGCCCGCGAGAGCTGGAAACGCGCGCTGACGCTCAAGCCCGACGAAGACGTCAAGCGCCGCCTCGACGAAAAGCTCCAGAAGACCGACACCCGGAAGTGAAGACCCGCGCGCTTCGGGTGGGTGCCTCGGCATGGGTCGCGATTTCTTTTTGCTTAGAAAGTGGATGCGGCACCGGGGCGCCAGTTCTCGCGCCGACTGACCCCACTGCGCAGGCACCCTCCTCTTCCCCCTTCAAAGAAAATCTCTCTTCCTCCTCCGAAATCCTGCGCGCTCGCGCATGGGACCAGACCCGACGCTTCAAGGCGCTCTTCAAGGCAGAGGTTTCGCCGAGAGCGGGCGCGATCGGGCGCGGCTACCTGTCCGTCTGGTGGGATGGCGCGACGGGGACCCTGACGTGGAGGGCGTCCGCCCCGATCGCCGGAAGCGGAAAAGGGGGAGTTCTCAGAAAGGGGAAGAGGGGGGGCGACTCGCCCCTGCCCGGCAATCTCGACCCAACCGACCTCATCTCCTGCATCCTGGGCTCTCCGGCCGAAGGCTCGACGCGCTCGACCCTGCTGGACAATCAGGGGCGCGTGGTGGAAATGCGTTTTCCGAAATCCGAAGTCGTCGCCTTCCAGCCCGGCGAAGGCGTGCCGCGCCGCATCGAGGCGAATGGGCCCGACGGGCGCGCCGTCCTCACCCTCGAGGCCTACTCGTCGTGGCCCGAGAGCGAAGAGATTCCGCTCCTGTGAAGCGGCTCACGCTCGAGGCGTTCGCGAAGGTGAACCGCTCCCTGCGCGTTCTCGGGAAGCGTCCCGACGGGTATCACGAGATCGACACGGTTTTCCAGACGGTCGACCTGTCGGATCGGATAGATTTCTTAGAAGGTGAAGAGGACAGCGGGGAGGTCTCACTCACGATCGAAGGTGCCGACCTTGCCGCGGACGCCAGCAACCTGATTCTCAGGGCCGCGGCGGCCCTCGTGAGCCGGACCGGAACGAAGCGAGGCGCCCGCATTCACCTTTCAAAGAAAATCCCCATCGGCGGTGGTCTCGGCGGAGGCTCCTCCAACGCGGCGACAACGCTCCGTGGCCTCTGTACCCTCTGGAATCTGCAGCTCTCGGACGCCGATCTTGGGGCGCTCGCGGCATCCCTCGGGTCCGACGTACCCTTTTTCCTCCTCGGCGGCCGCGCCCGTGGCACCGGACGGGGCGAGATCCTCGAGCCTCTCGAGGACTTGCCCGAGGAGTGGCTCGTCCTCGTCATTCCGCGGTTTTCCCTCTCGACGGCAGTGGTTTACGGGGCGCTTGCCGCCCCCGCGTTGACAGATTCGGCCGCCGGAACTAACCTCGGCGGCTCCGATTCCGATTGCGGGCCGGATCGGAACGACCTGGAGCCGGCGGCGGAGTCTCTTCGGGGCGAGTTGTTGAGCTTCCGGGCGGCCCTGTCGGACTTCGGCGCCACGAGTGCGCGCCTGTCCGGGAGCGGCTCGACGGTGTTCGGGCTTTTTGGAGACGAGGAAAGCGCCCGGCGCGCCCACGGACGGCTCGCGGGGTTTCGGGAAGAGACGAAAACGACCATGACGATCGTAAAGACCGTTTCCCGGGCGGCGTTCGCGCGGCGCGCGAAGCCGTCGCCGGGGGAGCATCGCGGATGACCTCCGACTGCGCGAGAATCCACGCGGGACTTCCGGATGGGGAGTCGACAAGTGGTAAGTCAGCGGTCTTTGGAACCGCCTACCGGAGGTTCGAATCCTCCCTCCCCAGCCATTCTCCCTGCCGCGGTCCCGAGAGAGCCTGAGATTCGATGGAACGCTTCGCATACGGTGATCTGAAAGTCTTCGGAGGGCGGTCCCATCCGGCCCTCACGGGCGAGATCTGCCGCAACCTCGGCCGCGAGGCGGGCCGCGTCACCCTCTACAACTTTTCCGACGGCGAGAACTACTGCCAGATCGACGAGAACGTCCGCGGCGCCGACGTGTTCATCGTCCAGCCGACCGGGCCGCCGACGAACGCGAACATCATGGAGCTCCTCATCATGCTCGACGCGCTGAAACGCTCTTCGGCGTCGCGCGTGACGGCCGTCCTCCCGTACTACGGCTACGGGAGGCAGGACCGCAAGGACAAGCCCCGGGTGCCG
>JAMQPJ010000617.1 GCA_023717585.1 Thermoanaerobaculia bacterium | reverse complement strand
CTGGGCGCGCGCCTGGCTCATGGAGAAAGGGCAGCTTCCGCCGGGTCTCCTGAAGGTGGTGGGCGGCGAGATCGAGGTGCGCGCCGAGGAGCTGCCGGACGGCGGCCTTCGCGTCCTCTCGACGGGCCGTGTCCGCGCGGGCGAGGCGACCCTCGCGGCGCGGCGCGAAGTCACGATCTTCGCGGCCTCGGAGCGGAGGCGCTGAGGTGTGCCTGATCGTCCTCGCGTGGGAGGCGAGGCCCGACGTGCGGCTGGCCGTCGCCGCGAACCGGGACGAGTTCTTCTCGCGCGGCGCGGCGCCGGCCGCGTGGTGGGCCGACGCGCCTCGCGTCCTCGCCGGGCGCGACCTCTCGGCCGGCGGGACGTGGCTCGGCGTGACGCGGACGGGCCGTTTCGCCGCGCTCACGAACTTCCGGGACGCATCGATCCCGAAGAGGGACGGAGCGCCCTCGCGGGGTGTGCTCGCCGCGGACTTCCTGCGGGGGGACGCCGCCGCGGCGGCCTACGTCGCCGCGGTCCGGTCCGGCGCCGGCCGATACCATGGCTTCAACCTCCTCGTCTCGGATGGCGCCGAGCTGTGGTCCTTCTCGAACGTGGAGGGCGATCCCGTGCGCCTCGGTCCAGGCGTCCGGGGCCTCTCGAATCACCTCCTCGAAACGCCGTGGCCGAAGGTGACGGCCGCGCGGTCGCGGCTCGAGAGCGCGCTCGTGGACGCGGATGGCGCGGAGGATCTCGAGCGCCGCCTCCTGCGCCTTCTCGAGGACCGGACGGCCGCGTCCGACGGCGCTCTGCCCGCGACGGGCCTGCCGCTGGACTGGGAGCGCGCCCTCTCGGCCGCGTTCGTCGAGCTCCCCGGCTACGGGACGCGGGCCTCGACGGCTCTCGTCGTCGGGGCGGATGGCGCGGCGCGGTTCGCGGAGAGGAGCTTCGGGGCGGGTGGCGCGCCGCTCGGAGAGGTGCGCGAGGTGTTCGAGGTCAGCGGGACGCCATGAGCGCGACGTCGACGGTCGTCGTGCGATCGCCGCGCACGATCTTCACGGAAACGGCGTCGCCGATCTTCTGCTTCTCGAGCGCCGACATGAGATCGTCGTAGTTCGCGACATCCTGGCCCGCGACGCCGACGATGATGTCGCCGAGGATCAGCGATCCGTCCCGGTCGCGCTGCGTGCCGCGGAGGCCCGCCTTCGCGGCGCCGGAGCCTTCCGCCACGCCGAGGATGAGGACGCCCTTCACGCCGAGCTGCCGCGCGACGCCCTCATTCGCAGGGTTGATGCCGAGGCGGGGCCGGACGATGCGCCCGTGCGCGATCAGCTCGGGCACGACCGCGTTCACGGTGTCGACCGGAACGGCGAACCCGATGCCCGCGCTCGCGCCGGACGGGCTCGCGATCTGGGTATTCACGCCGATGAGCCGCCCGGCGCTGTCGAGGAGCGGGCCGCCGGAATTGCCGGGGTTGATCGCGGCGTCGGTCTGGATGACGTCCTGGATCTTTCGGCCTGTGACGGCCTCGATCGTGCGCCCGAGCGCGCTCACGATGCCCGTCGTGAGCGTCTCGTCGAGGCCGAAGGGATTCCCGATCGCGAAGACCTTCTGGCCCACCTGAAGCCCCTTGCTCGTCCCGACGAGAATCGGCGTCAGCTTCTCGGCGGGCGCCGAGATGCGGAGGACCGCGAGATCCTTGTCGGGCTCGGCGCCGACGACCGTGGCCTTCCAGTTCGTCTGGTCCGAAAGCGTGACGACCAGCGAATCGGCGTCCTGAAGCACGTGGAAGTTCGTGACGACGTGTCCCTGCCGGTCCCACAGGAATCCCGAGCCCGTGCCTCGCGGCACGTCGGTCATCTCGAAGAGATTGACCGCGCGCCGCGAAAGTGTCGTGATGTAGACGACGGACGGGCTCGCGCGCTTGAAGAGCTCGATCGTGGATTTCTCGTCTTCGGCCAGATCGCCCCGTGCCGCGACAGGACGCGCATCGGCGGGAGCGCCCGGTCGGCGTTCCGGCGCGGGGGCTGGTGCGACGCGAGCGCCGCCGGGCCCGCGCTGCATGAGGGTGAAGACGAGCCATCCCGCCGCGAGGCCGAGGAGGACCGGCAGGAGGAACGGGCCGCGCCGCCGCGGCGGCGGCGCGTACCCGTACGCGGGAGGCGGGACGCTCGACACGCCGGGACGGACCGCCTCAGGGCACGACGCGGGCGGATTCGATGACGACCGGGGTGACGGGGGCGTTCGTGAACGCGCCGCCCTTGTTCGCCGTGGGCGTCGCCTTGATCTTGTTCACGACGTCGATGCCTTCGGTCACCTTGCCGAAGACGCAGTAGCCCCAGCCGTCCTGCGACTGGGCCTTGTCGAGGAACGAGTTGTCCTTCACGTTGACGAAGAACTGCGCGGACGCGCTGTGCGGATCGGGAGTCCGGGCCATCGCGAGCGTGCCGACCTTGTTCTGGAGGCCGTTGGCCGACTCGTTCTTGATGGGAGCCTTCTTCGGCTTCTCCCTGCCGTCGACGCCGAACCCGCCGCCCTGGATCATGAAGCCGTCGATGACGCGGTGGAACACCGTGCCGTCGTAATGCTTGTCGTTTACGTAGGCGAGGAAGTTCTTGACGGTCTCCGGGGCCTTGTCGGCGAAAAGCTCCATGGTGACGCTCCCGAGGGAGGTCTTCATGACGACGGACGGGTTCTTCACGGGGGGTTCTCCCTTCAAGGTGGCGGTCGCGAGGAGCGCCGCGGCGAGCGCGAGGGTGACGTGTTTTCTCATGCGCGAAAAGGTATCACGCCCGGGGACCTCGCGGCGCGCTAGTAGAAGAAGCCCGCGGCCGTGCGCACGGTGCCGCGCGCGGAGCGGATCTCGACGGGATGAAAGGAGCCGGTGCGCTTCGCGTTGCTCACGAACGAGACGAGGTAGCGCGTTCTGAGGTCGCGCTCGAGCTTCGCGAAGACGTCGTTCAGGCCGCCGGCGTTTGGGACGACGTAGGTGCGCCCGCCGGTCGCTTCCGTGAAGCGCTCGAGCACGGCGCGGTTCGGGGCCTGCGGCACGTGGGTGACTTTCACCTCCTCGACGATCTTCCCGTCCGCGTCCTTGTGGCGCTCCACCTGCCGGATCTCCTCCATCCAGGGGAGCGCGAGGGCGAAGATCGGGACGCCGGCCTCGCGCGCGAAGGCAAGAGCGTTCTGTTCCGTGACGTCGTCTTCGAATGCGTTTCCGTCCGTGACGAGCAAGAGCGCCCGCGCGCCTTCTCCGCCCTGGAGCTGGTAGAGGGCGTCGACGATGGCCGCGTGGAGGAGCGTCCCGGGGACCGGGTCTTCGCCGAGCGCGAGGACGCCCTCCTCGAGATGTTTCCGGGAGGTCGTCCATTCGAGCACGTGCCCGACGGTGACGCCGAACCGCTGCAGGAAGGCCGTGTCGCGCGGCCCGAGCATCCGGAGGAACCGGCTCGCGACGGCACCGCGCAGCTCCGCCGTGTGAAGGAGGCTCTGCGAAGTGTCGATCGACACGCCGACGGAGAGGTTCACGTCGCGCACGAGCCGCGCTTCGCGGATCTCGCAGTCACCCCTGTCGTCGCGCACGCGGAAGTCCGCCGCCTTGAGACCCTCCACGGGCTCGCCGCCCTTCGTGACCGCGACCATCTGCTCCACGACGTGAGCGTCGAGCGAGGCCCGGAGGCCGCGGGCGTTCAGGAGGATCGACCGCTCGGCGGAGCGTCCGAGCGTCGTCTTCGCCCGCGCCGTGAGAACCGCGGGCGAGCCCGCGAGATCGACCCGCGCGCTCCAGAGATCCCCGGCTCTTTCGAGAGCGACGCCGCGGCCGTCCACGTCGAGTTCGACGGACGCGAGACCCTCCCCGGCGGGCGCCGCGGCGCGCACGAGGACGGTCGTGGCTCCCGTTACGCCCTGCCCGTCGAGCGGAGCGACGAATCGCAGAGCGATGCGCCGCCCCCCGGGGTTCAGGAGCGTCTCGACGCTGTACAGCGGACGGCGGTCGCGATCGAGCGCCGTCACGATCACGGTCCTCTCCTCCGGGACGGGGCCGGCGTCGAGGAAGAACTCGAACGGCTTCCCCGTGGTCCGCGATCGGTCGCCTGCCTGCCACCTCACGGTGGCGACGCCGGGGTCGCGGGCCACGGCCTCGAGGCGCACGCGGCCCGTGAGCATGCCGCCGGGCGCGCGCACCTCGAACAGCGCCTCTTCGGGCGCGGCCGCCGTCGCGAGGCTCGCGAGGAGGCCGGCGATCGCGACCCGTGTCCGCAGGGAGCGCCCGGCATGCCCGGGACTAGCCGGTTCCGTCAGGCCCCACCATCTTCGAGGGATCGATCCACGCGTCGAACTGCTCGGACGTGACGTGGCCGGACTTCAGAGCGGCTTCCTTCAGCGTGAGGCCTTCCTCGTGCGCCCTTTTCGCGATTGCGGCGGCCTTGTCGTACCCGATGTGGGGGTTCAGGGCCGTGACGAGCATCAGCGATTTCTTCACGAGATCGTCGATGCGCGCGCGGTCGGCCTTCAGCCCTTCTGCGCAGTGGAGGCGGAAGCTGCGGCACGCGTCTGCCAGGAGGCGCGCCGACTCGAGCACGTTGTGGATCATGACGGGCTTGTAGACGTGGAGCTCGAAGTTACCCTGGCTCGCCGCGAACGCCACGGCCGCGTCGTTTCCGTAGACCTGCGCGACGACCATCGTCATCGCCTCGGACTGGGTCGGGTTGATCTTGCCCGGCATGATCGAGCTGCCCGGCTCGTTCTCGGGGATGAGGAGCTCGCCGATTCCGCAACGCGGGCCCGACGCGAGCCAGCGCACGTCGTTCGCGATCTTCATGAGCGACCCGGCGAGCGTGCGAAGGGCCGCCGATGCGAACGCAAGGGCGTCGTGCGCGGCGAGGGCCTCGAACTTGTTCGGCGCCGTGACGAAGGGATGCCCCGTCATCTCGGCCACGCGCTTGGCCACCCGGACAGCGTACTCGGGGTGCGTGTTGAGCCCGGTGCCCACGGCCGTGCCCCCGATCGCGAGCTCGAGGAGGTGGGGCAGGGCCTGCCGGACGTGCTCGATTCCGTGGTCGAGCTGCGACACCCAGCCGGAGATCTCCTGACCGAGCGTGAGCGGGACCGCGTCCTGAAGGTGCGTTCGCCCGATCTTCACGACGTCCGCGAACTCCTTCGCCTTGCCGTCGAGGACGTCGCGCAGCTTCTTCACTTCGGGAAGGAGCCGTTCCTCGATTTCGCAGACGGCCGCGATCGACATCGCGGTCGGGAACGTGTCGTTCGAGGACTGCGACTGGTTGACGTCGTCGTTCGGGTGGATCGGGTCCCTCGAGCCGAGGACGCCGCCGGCCAGCTCGATCGCGCGGTTCGAGATCACCTCGTTCACGTTCATGTTCGTCTGCGTGCCGCTGCCGGTCTGGAAGACGACGAGAGGAAAGTGCGCGTCGTGCTTCCCGTCGGCGACTTCCTCCGCGGCGGCGGCGATGAGGGCGGCCTTCGCGGGCGGGAGGAGGCCGAGATCCCGGTTCACGTCGGCGGCGGCTCGCTTGAGGATCCCGAAGGCGCGGATCATCGGCCGCCCGAAGCGGATCTCGCCGATCTCGAAGTTCTGGAGCGAACGCTGAGTCTGCGCGCCCCAGTACCGGTCGGCCGGGACCGCGATTTCGCCCATCGTGTCTCGCTCGATGCGTGTCGGCATGACGTTCCCCTGCTCGCCCCGCGGCGAGCCCCATCTTATCCGCGAGACCGCCCTCTCGACCGCTGTGAGACCATTTCACTACAAGTCGGATGAACAGATTCAGCCTGACGGGTCGCAAGCTCGTGTTGATCCTCGTCGGGGCCGGTACGCTTGCGCTGCCGGACGGGCGGGCCGCCGCCCAGGCGACGTCGGATTACGCCGTGCAGGCAACGGCGGCCGTTCAGGTCGCGCCCCCGAGGATCACGCTGAGCTGGCCCGCGTTCGCGGGCGCCACGCAGCACACCGTCTACCGGAAGGCCTGGGGGTCCCCGGCGTGGGGAACCGCCGTGGCGACCCTCGCGGGCTCGGCGACGGGTTACCCGGACAACGGCGTGGCCGCCGGGACGAAATACGAGTATCAGGTGCGCCGGACGGCGAGCGTGACGGGTTATGGCTACCTCGCCACGGGGATCGAGATCCCGCTCGTGGAGGACCGCGGGAAGGTCGTCCTCGTCGTCGACTCTACGATGGCGGCGGGTCTCGCGACGGAGCTGAGCAGGCTTCAGGCGGATCTCGCGGGCGACGGCTGGACGGTGCTTCGCCACGACGTGGCGCGCAACGCGGCGGTGCCGTCAGTGAAGGCGCTCATCAAGGCCGATCACGACGCCGATCCGACACGGGTGAACAGCGTCTTCCTTTTCGGCCACGTGCCGGTCCCCTACTCGGGCAGCCTCGCGCCCGACGGACACGGGGACCACGTCGGGGCCTGGCCCGCGGACCTCTACTACGGCGACATGGACGGCGTCTGGACGGACGCCTCGGCTCTTGGCGGGACCGGCCGGCAGAACAACGTCCCGGGGGATGGCAAGTTCGATCAGAGCTACGCTCCCGGCGGAACCGTCGAGCTCGCCGTGGGGCGCGTGGATCTCGCGAACCTGCCCGCCTTCGCTCCGAAGACGGAGAGCGATCTCCTCCGCCAGTACCTGAACAAGGACCACGCCTTCCGGGTCAAGGCCTGGACGCTGCCGGCGCGCGGGCTGATCGACGACAACTTCGGCGCCTTCGGAGGCGAGGCGTTCGCGTCCACGGGGTGGCGAGCGTTTTCGGCCTTTTTCGGGCCCGCGAACGTTTTCGCGCTCGACTGGTTCGGGACGCTCGCGACGAACGGCTATCTCTGGGCATACGGCTGCGGCGGCGGAAACTACCAGGGCGCCGGCGGAGTCGGCTCGACTTCGAACTTCGCGGCGACGGACACGAAGACCGCTTTCACGTTCCTCTTCGGAAGTTACTTCGGAGACTGGGACGTCTCGAACGACTTCCTTCGCGCGCCCCTCGCGACGACGACCTACGGGCTCACGTGCGCCTGGGCCGGCCGGCCCGCGTGGCACGTGCAACACATGGCGATGGGCGAGACGATCGGGTACGCGGCGCGCCTGACGCAGAACAATTCGGGAACCTACTTCTACGGCTACGGCCCCTCGGTGCACATCGCCCTCATGGGCGATCCCACGCTCCGGATGCACGTCGTGGCGCCCGCGGCAAACGTGAACGCTACCGGCGGTGCCGGGAGCGCCGCGATTTCCTGGACGGCCTCCGCCGACGCGGTCGCCGGGTACCACGTTTATCGGGGGGCCGGGGCCGCGGGCCCGTTCACGCGGCTCACGCCGTCTCCCGTCGCCGGAACGTCGTTCGTCGACGCGGGGGCCTCGGGAGGCACCACCACGTATCTCGTGCGCGCGGTGCGCCTCGAAACGAGCGCGAGCGGCTCGTACTGGAACGCGAGCACCGGTCTCGCGGCCGGTGCGACCGTGACCGGGCCCGGCGCGACGGCTTTTCACACGCTCGCTCCGTGCCGCGCGATCGACACGCGCCGCCCCGCCGGCCCACTGGGTGGACCGTCTCTCGGCGCCGGGGCGACCCGTACCTTCGTCTCGACCGGAGTCTGCGGCATCCCCACGACCGCCCGGTCGGTGTCGGCGAACATCACAGTCACGAACACGGGCGCCGACGGGACCCTGGTCCTCTACCCCGGCGATCTCCCGGCAGCCCCGAACGCGTTGACGCTCGCCTTCCGCGCCGGCCAGACGCGCGCGAACAACGCCCTCCTGGGGCTCGCGTCGGATGGATCGGGCGCGTTCAAACTCGCGAGCACCGCGACAGGCCCCCTCGACGTCATCGTCGACGTCAACGGCTGGTTCGAGTAGCGTGCGCCGCCCCGCGCCGATGTAAAAAACCTCTGTCCGCCCCAATCTCGCCCTCCCGGGAACGTCTTGATAAGATTTGCCGCTCATATGAGCGAAAAGAGGAACTGGGGCTCGACGGTCCTCGGGTGGTTTGTCGTTCAGGAGGACGGCACGGCGGCGTCCGCGCCCCCTCCGGGCGAGGCCGTTCCGCCGGCCGCGCCCGAGCCCCCCGCTTTCGTCACGGAGCCCCCGCCGGCCCCGGG
>JAMQPJ010000575.1 GCA_023717585.1 Thermoanaerobaculia bacterium | reverse complement strand
GACAAGGGGAGACCCGTCGAGGGCCGTTTCCTCCTTTCGATTCGTCTCTGAGCGGACCGGGATCCGTCGGATAATATCGGCGAAAATCCAGGAGGGAGGCCGTCCATGAAGAAGTCCATCCGCCTCACGCTGCCGCTGGCGTTCGCCGCGCTCCTCGCGGGCTGCACGCGCGGCGTCGAAATGAAGATGGCGATCGACGTCCTTTCCGAGCCCGAGAAAGCCACGGTCACGTACAAGGGGAAGGTCCTCGGGGAGACGCCGAAATCCCTCCACGTGAAGACCTTCGAGGACGTCTCGTCGATCGCCGCGGCGAGCGCCGATCTCGAAGTCGTCGAGAAGCGCATCCGGATCGTGTCGCCCGACCAGGCGCAGGTCATCTTCCGCATGGGCAAGGGCGGCATCTCTCCCGTCGCGAAGAAGCTCGGCATGACCCGCGTCCTCGTCTTCGAATACGCCGAGAAGGTCTGTTTCGATTCGGCGAAGTCCGACCTCAAGCCGGACGCGCTGCCCGTTCTCGCGACACAGGCCGAGATCCTGAATCAGTACTTCCCCAGGGCCACCGTCTACGTCTGCGGCTACACGGACTCGACCGGCAGCGACGCCTTCAACGACAAGCTCTCGCTGCAGCGCGCCGAAGCCGTGAGGAACTTCCTCGTGAACCAGAAGGTGGACGGCGCGCGCATCAAGACGCAGGGCTTCGGCAAGCAGTTCGAGGTCGCGTCCAACGCCACGGCCGAGGGCCGCGCCCTGAACCGCCGCACGGAGGTCATCCTTCCGGAGTGACCTTTCGCGGCCGGCTCCCCCTGATCGGGAGCGTCAGTCCTCCCTACCAGTTCACGACCGCGGCCTGGCCCGCGGTGACGGTGGCCGGACGAGCTTCCTTGCCCAGCCGCACGGAGTATTTCCCGGCAGCCAGCGCCACCGGCGTCCCCACCTTGGCGTGCGCCAGCTCGGTACCGGAGACGCCGTCGAGGACGTAGTAGTAGTCGCCGCCGCTCCCCTTTGCCGTCAGCGTCCCTGTCGCGTATTCGTTCGACCTGTCCGCCTCCACTTTCGCCGCTATCGTGGTGCTGTTCACCTTGAGGGTGTACGAGCCCTCCACGAAGGAGAGGGGCCGGCCGAGCTTGTTGTGCGCCAGATCGGTCCCCGTGCCGCTCAGGACGTAGTAGTACTCGTCGGTCGTACCCTGAACGATGAGCGCCCCCGTCTTCACCTCCGCCACCGCGGCGGCCGTAATCTGGGCGGGCACCGACGTGCCGTTCACCTTCACGGTCAGGGGGCCGGGGAGGAAAGCGAGGGGCCGGCCGAGCTTGTTGTGCGCCAGCTCGGTGCCCGTGCCGCTCAGGGCGTAGTAGTACTCGTCGGTCGACCCCCGGACGAGCAGAGTGCCGGACTTGAGCTCGAAGGCGCCGCCCGCAGGCACCTCGGCCGGCTGGGTCGTTCTGTTGAGCTTCACGTCGTAGCGGCCCGGAAAGAACGCGAGGGAGGTGCCGACCTTGGCGTGGGCGAGATCGGTGCCGCCGGAGTCGACGACGTAGTAGTACTCGTCGGTGGTCCCGCTCACGAAAAGCGCGCCGGCCGCGCACCGAGTCAGCGTCTTCGCCTTCGCCGAGACGGAGTGGGCCGAGCGGTTCAGCTTCACCTGGTACTGGCCCGGCTTCACCGCCACCGAGCTGCCAGCCTTGGCGTGCCCGACCTCCTTCCCGTCGGAGTCGACGACATAGAAGTAGTCGCTCGTCGGCGCGGCGATCTGGATCGCCCCCTGGTCCGGGGCCACCCGAGCGCCATCGGGCAGCGGCTCGTACGTGCAGATCGGGTCGGGCGGCGGGGCCTTCTGGCACGAAGCGAAGGAGAGCACCGCGGACGTGAGGGCGGCAGCAAGCGGGAGGCGGTGGCGCTCGTCTCTCATGACTCGTCCCCCTTTTTCGCGAGAGCCTACCAAAGCGGCACGCGCGGCGGCGCCGCCTGCTCCTTCCCGGCACCCGTCGCTGACGCCCCGCGTCTTGGCCCGGCTCTTGCGGGCGCGAGTCAAACTTCCTATTCTCGTGTTCAACCCGGATGAGCATGGACGCGAGAAGCCGCACCTACGTCGGAATCGTCGTGCTCTGCGTCACGTGCGTAATGCGTCCAGCCGATGGCGCGCAGGTCGATCCGAAGGTCGCCCCGCCGTTGAAGAGTACGCCGGCCGGGGCGACGCGCTCCGTAGTCGATCACGGGATCACGGGGGTGACGCTCGTCCCGGCGCAGCCGAACCCGGACGAGAACTTCCGGCTGCACGTCACCGGGAACGGGAACTGCAAGCTCGGGGTGCGCACGAAGCTCGTGAGCTCTTCTCCTCAGGACACCGCGACGAGTTTCGGGGGTGTGATCGCGGGTCTTTGGGATCTTTCCGCTCCGCCCACCGACACCGTGGACCTTCCCGGGTACCTCTCGCCGATGACGCTCTCCAAAGGACGGTGGGCGATCGGCGTCAGCGCACGCGAGGGCTTCGGCGGGAACTGCAAGGGGCAGGAAGTCGTCGAGGTGCGGATCGGCGCCGCACCGCCTCCCGCGATCCTGAGCGCGAAGCCGGGCGGTGCGGGGCCCGCGGCCGGGGGCGTCACGATCGCAAAAGGCGGACCGGCGAACACCGGCGCCGGAGCGACCGGCCCTGCGGGCCCGGGGGCGAAAGCGCCGAAAGCCGCGAACGCGTCAGCGAAGTCCGCGCTCGCACGCAAGATCACGGGGGTGACGCTCGTCCCGGCGCAGCCGAAACCGGACGAGAACTTCCGGCTGCACGTCACCGGAAACGGGAACTGCAAGCTCTGGGTGCGCACGAAGCTGGTGAGCTCTTCTCCTCAGGACACCGCGACGAGCCTCGGGGGGGTGATTGCGGGTCTTTGGGGTCTTTCCGCTCCGCCGACCGACACCGTGGACCTTCCCGGGTACCTCTCGCCGATGACGCTCTCCAAAGGACGGTGGGCGATCGGCGTCAGCGCCCGCGAGGGCTTCGGCGGGAACTGCGAAGGGCAGGAAGTCGTCGAGGTGCGGATCGGAGGCTCGCCGCCAGCCGGAATCCTGAGCGTGAGGCCGGCCGGCGGCGCGGTCGCGCCAGCTCTCGCCCCGGCGCCGAAGAAGTGACCGGCGGAGGCGTCTGCTCAGTCTTCGCAGCATTCCCGGGGAACACTACAGCGCGGTTCTGCGAAGCCGCAGCGCGTTTGCGATGACGGAGACCGAGCTCAGGCTCATCGCAGCGCTCGCGATGACCGGCGAGAGAAGAAGGCCGAAGAAGGG
>JAMQPJ010000546.1 GCA_023717585.1 Thermoanaerobaculia bacterium | reverse complement strand
CGAGCAGCCGAACTCTGCTTTTCTCTCAGGCCACCGGATTCACGACAACGTCATCGTGAACCAGCACGGGGACGGGATTCTCGTCGGCTACTACGTGACCGGCGAGAACTGGATCACGAACAACCTGATCGTCCGTGCCGGGCTCGGGCCGGAATGGCCCGACGATTCCTCGAGCCACACGGGACTGAGGATCGACTCGGGCCACGAGGCGTTGCCCGGAACGGTCCTCCACGTCCACCACAACACGATCTACGGCTGCGGGTGGTCCGGAGCGGTCTTGCAGGACGAGAACGGGCACATCCTGATCAGCGCTCCGGCGCTCCAGCGCGGCACGACGGTCGACTTCCGGAACAACATCGTCGTCTCGACCGGAGAGCCTCTTCTCGCTCCGGAGTCGGGCGCGGTCCCCGCGGGCGACTACCGCAATTGCTGGTCCGGCGGCGGCGGCGCTCCCGCGTGGGACAGGCTCGCCCTTTCGTCGGCGCCCGGATTCGTCGACGCCGCCGCGTCCAATTTCCAGCTCGTCCCTTCCAGCGCGTGCGTCGACGCGGCCGTCGCGGTCGTTGCGCCCGCCTCAAGGGATCTGCTCGGCGTGCCGCGCCCGCAGGGGCAGGCCTCGGATCTCGGCGCGTACGAGTTCGTCTCGGGCGGAGGAGGCGCCTCCTGCACGCTGACGTGCTCGGCCTCTGCTCCCGCGACAGGGCGCGCCGGGGAGGTGCTCGCGTTCACGGCGACCGCGACGCCGTCGGACTGCGGCGGCGGCTCGCCGGCCGCCGCGTGGACGTTCGGAGACGGCGGAACGGCGGCGGGCCTCTCCGCGGCCCGCGCGTACGCCGCGCCGGGACCCTCCCCGTGGTCGATGACGGCGAGCAGCGCGGGCGTCACCTGCACGCGAAGCGGAACGCTCACGATCACCGCCGCGCCGGCGCCCGGGGCCTTCGTCTACACGATCCCCGCCGTGACGCACGCACCCGGCTCGGCCGGGGCGATCTTCCGGACCGACGTGGCCGCCGTCAGCCTCTCGGACGCCGCGGCGAGCCTCACGCTCACGTTCGAGAGGTCCGGCGGGGGCTCGCTGGCTCGGACGGCCGCGATCTCCGCGCGGGGCGCGCGCGAGTTCGCGGATATCCTCGTCGGCCTCTTCGGCCATGCGCCGGACGCCTCGGTTTTCGGAGCGTTGCAGATTGCCTCGGACGTCCCGCTCGTCGTGTCCTCGCGGACCTACAACCAGACGGTGGCGGGAACGCTTGGCGGCTTCCTTCCCGGCGTCGCGGCCACGCAGGGCCTTGCGCCCGGGAAGACGGGAATCCTGCCCCAGCTCCGCAAGAGCGCGGCCTTCCGGACGAACATCGCCGTCGTGAACCTTGGCGCGTCTTCCGTGACGGCGAGGATCCAGCTCCGCGACGGCTCGGGCGCGCCGCTCGGCACCGCGCGGACTCTCCAGGCGGCGCCTTTCGGGTTGATTCAGGAGAACGACATCTTCCTGGCTGCGGGCGCGGGCGAGCCGGCTGTCGCGTACGCCACCGTCGAGGTCCTGACGGCCGGCGGACGCGTCTTCGCTTTCGCTTCCGTCATCGACAACGCGACGAACGACCCGACCCTCGTTCCCCTGGTCATTCCGGAGGGCTGAGAAACCCGGCCATCAGGTGACCGCCCGCCGTCCGCCGGCCACGGCGCCCACGTTCGGAGTATTCTCCCGGGCTCATCCCCGGTAATGGAGGATTCGTGGAGCGATTCACAGGTCTGATCGGCCTCGCCGTGGTCCTGGGCGTGGCGCTAGCGCTTTCGAAGAACCGGCGGGCGATCCGCTGGCGGACGATCGGCTGGGCGTTCGCGCTCCAGCTCGCGTTCGGACTTCTCGTCCTCTACTGGGAGCGGGGAAAGGAGGCGCTCGAGTCCTTCTCGAACGGCGTCTCCCACGCCATCGCGTACGCCGACCAGGGATCGGGCTTCCTGTTCGGCTGGCTCGCCGGCCCGATGGACACCCTCGGCGAGAAGACGGGCATGCCGCTGCGGGGATTCGTGTTCGCCTTCAAGGTGCTGCCGATCATCATCTTCATCTGCGCGTTCTTCTCCATCCTCTATCACTTCGGGATCATCCAGTGGATCGTGAAAGGGATGGCGTGGGGGATGCAGAAGACGATGAAGGTCTCGGGGGCCGAGTCGCTCTGCGTGGCGGCGAACGTCTTCATCGGGCAGACCGAGGCGCCCGTCCTCATCGCGCCCTACATCGCGACGATGACGACGTCGGAGCTCCTGACGATGATGATCGGGGGCATGGCGCACGTTTCGGGCGCCGTCATGCTGGCCTACGTGACGATGGGGGCGCCGCTGAAGTACCTCATCACGGCCTCCGTGATGGCGGCTCCGGGCACGTTCCTCATCTCGAAGATCCTCTGGCCCGAGACCGAGACGCCGACGACGATGGGAACCGTGAAGATGCAGGTCGAGAAGACGAGCGCGAACTTCATCGACGCAGCCGCGAGCGGCGCGTCGCAGGGCATGATGCTCGTCCTGAACATCTCGGCGATGCTCATCGCCTTCGTCGCCCTCATCGCGATGCTGAACGGGTTCCTCGGCTGGATCGGGCACTTCTGGGGGGATCCCGCGTTCTCGCTTCAGACGATCTTCGGCTGGGTCCTCGGCCCGCTCGCGTACGTCCTCGGCGCGCCGAAGCAGGACGCCGCGACGGTGGGCAACCTCATCGCGAACAAGACCGTCATCAACGAGTTCTTCGCTTTTTCCATGATGAAGGACGTCGTGGGCAGCCTCTCGGAGAAGGGCAAGATCATCGCGACGTTCGCCCTGTGCGGCTTCGCGAATTTCTCGTCGATCGGAATCCAGATCGGCGGCATCGGGGGTCTCGCGCCGTCGCGCAAAGGGGACCTCGCCCGCCTGGGATTCCGGGCGCTTCTCGGGGGTTCCCTCGTGAGCTTCATGACGGCGGCGATCGCCGGCATCCTGATGGGCTAGGAGACACGCGATGGATTCCAAGCTCGTGGCCGCCGCCGAGTGGCTGCGCGGCAGGCTGCCGCATCCGCCGCTCGTCGGCGTGATCCTGGGGTCGGGCCTCGGCGACTTCGCCGACGGCGTCGACGACCACGTCACGATCCCGTACGGGAGCATTCCGGGATTCCCGGCTTCGGCGGTCGTCGGGCATTCGGGAGCGCTCGTGGCGGGAACGGTGCGCGGCGTTCCGACGGTCGTCCTTTCGGGGCGGGTCCACTTCTATGAAGGCCACAAGATGGCGGCTGTCGTCTTCCCGGCGCGCGTGCTCGGCCTTCTCGGCTGCCGTACGGTGATCGTGACGAATGCCGCGGGCGGCATCGACAAGTCGTTCAAGTCCGGCAACCTCATGCTCATCGACGACCACATCAACGGCTTCGGAACGAATCCTCTCGTGGGAGCGAACGACGAAGACCTCGGGCCGCGATTCCCCGATATGTCGGACGCATACCGCAAGGACCTCAGGACGCTCGCGCTCGCGGTCGCGAGGCGCCAGCACGTGCCGCTGAGGCACGGGGTGTACGTCGGCGTTCACGGGCCTTCGTACGAGACCCCCGCCGAGATCCGGGCCTTCCGAAAGTGCGGAGCGCACGCGGTAGGAATGTCCACGGTGCCCGAGGTCATCGCGCTCAACCAGATGGGCGTCGGGGTCCTCGGCATTTCGTGCATCACGAACATGGCGGCCGGAGTCCTCAAGCAGAAGCTCGACCACAAAGAAGTCCTCGAGACGACGCAGCGGGTGAAGGGCGACTTCGTCCGCCTCCTGACGGCCCTCGTCCAGGCGCTCGGCACCGGACGCTCGGGCGCCACGGAGGACGCTTTCCGGCCGGTCGCCCGCCCCGTCGTGCGCCCGAAGGCTCGCGCGAAAGCGCGGGGGAAGAAGGCGAAGAGAACGTGAGCGGCGCCCGGCCCCTGTCGGCGGACGAGGAGAGACGCCTCGTCGACGCGGCGCGGAAGGCGCGTGAGAACGCCTCCGCTCCCTACTCCGGTTTCCGGGTGGGCGCCGCGCTGCTCGCGGAGGACGGCACGATTTTCGGCGGGTGCAACGTCGAATCGGCTTCCTACGGCCTGACGGTGTGCGGCGAGAGGACGGCCGTCTTCAAGGCGATCTCGGAGGGGACACGGAAGTTCCGGGCGGTCGCGGTCGTGACGGACGCCGACCCGCCCGCCGCGCCGTGCGGCGCGTGCCGCCAGGTGCTGTGGGACCAGTGCCGCGACATCGACGTCGTCCTCGCGACGCCCGCGCGCGTCGTCAGCCGCATGAGGCTGGCGACGCTGCTCCCGCTGCCCTTCGAGTTCGAGGGGCCGAAGTGAGGGATAGAGAGAAAAAGCTGGAAAGAGAAAGAGAAGGAGAAGAAGAGATTTCTTTGAAGGTGAATAGGGGTGGGGAACCGCCGACGCGCGCGAGGCGCGCCTCGGTTTGCGCTTTGGCGTGCGCCGCCATGACCCTCGCGGCTTCGCTGGCCCCGGGAGCCGAGACCCCGCACGCGCCTTCTAAGCAGAAATCTTCGGTGTCCCGGGTCTCTTCGATCGACACACTCGTGACGGCAGGGTGGGTCGTGACGATGGACGGTTCGGATCGCGTCTTCTCCCCCGGAGCCGTCGCGATTTCGAAGGGCGGGATCGTCGCGGTCGGCACCCCTTCCGAGCTTCTTTCTGTTTATTCTCCGAAGCAAAAGATCTCCCGTCCTCATTCCGTCGTGCTCCCCGGGCTGATCAACACACACACGCACGCCGCGATGAGCCTGTTCCGGGGCATCGCGGACGACCTGCCGCTCATGGAGTGGCTCACGAGATTCATATTCCCGGCCGAGGGGAAGAACGTCTCTCCGGCGTTCGTGAAGGCCGGGACGACGCTCGCGTGCCTGGAGATGATCCGGGGCGGGACGACGACGTTCGCGGACATGTACTACTTCGAGTCGGACGTCGCCGAGGCGGTGGACGCGTGCGGCCTTCGCGCCGTCCTCGGGGAGACGTGGCTCGACTTCCCGGTGCCGGACCACAAGGACCTTGCCGAGTCGATCACGGTGACGCGTGCGTTCCTCGAGAAGTGGAAGGGCCACCCGCGCGTCGTCGCGGCGGTCGCGCCGCACGCGCCGTACACGAACGCGAAGGAATCGCTCCTCGCGGCCCGCGACCTCGCGCTCGAGTTCAAGGCGCCTCTTCTCATCCACCTCTCCGAGACGAAGGACGAGCAAAAGCAGATCGCGGAGAAGCACGGGATGACTCCGACGAAGTGGCTCGAGTCGATCGGCTTCCTCGGCCCGAGCGTGCTCGCCGCCCACGGGGTCTGGCTGGACGCGGACGACATCCGTCTCCTCGCCGAGCGCCACGTCGGTCTTGCGCACAACCCCGAGTCGAACATGAAGCTGGCCTCGGGTATCGCGCCCGTCGTCGCCGCGAGGAAGGCGGGCATCGCCGTCGGCCTCGGAACAGACGGCGTCGCCGGGTCGAACAACGACCACGACATGTGGGAGGCGATGGACTTCGCCGGAAAGCTGGCTAAGGTTTCTTCCGGCGACCCGACGGTCCTGCCCGCGCGAGATCTCCTCAGAATGGCGACCATCGAAGCCGCGCGCGCGATGAAGCTCGACGACCGGATCGGCTCGCTCGAAACCGGCAAACGCGCGGACCTCGTCGCGGTGGACCTCTCGGGGCCGCGAACGCAGCCGCTGTGGGATGTCTTCTCGACGCTCGTCTATGCCGTCAAGCAAGAGGACGTGTGCCTGACGATGGTCGAAGGGCGCGTCCTCTGGGACGGCAGGACGGTTCGCACCGTCGACGCGGCGAAGACGCTGTGCGAGGCGGAGGAATGGCGGAGCCGGATCGCCGCTTCGCTCAAGGGGACGATCGCGAAATGAGCCTCTTCGTGCGCACGATCGTCAAGAAGCGCGACGGCGGCGAGCTGTCGGACGCCGAGATCGCGGCCTTCGTGTCGGGCGTCACCGACGGCGCCATCACGGACGAGCAGGCGGCGGCGTTCCTGATGGCCGTCTGCTGCCGGGGCATGACGACCGCCGAGTCGGCCGCCCTCACCTTCGCGATGATGAAGTCCGGGGAAACCTGGGATCTTTCGCGGCACGGGTTCGTGGCCGACAAGCACTCGACGGGCGGTGTGGGCGACAAGGCGACTCTGGTTCTCGCGCCGCTCCTCGCGGCCGTGGGCGTCAAGGCCGGGATGATGTCGGGCCGCGGCCTCGGGCACACGGGTGGCACGCTCGACAAGCTCGAGGCGATCCCCGGCTTCAAGACGGGACTGCCGAAGGCCGCTTTCGACCGCCTCCTCGACACGGTCGGCTGCGCGCTCATCGGGCAGACGGACTCCATCGCCCCGGCCGACCGGCGCCTCTACGCCCTCCGCGACGTGACCGGCACCGTCGAGTCGATTCCTCTCATCACGGCGTCGTTCCTCTCCAAGAAGCTCGCGACCGGAGCTGCCGCCGTCGTCTTCGACGTGAAGACCGGAAACGGCGCCTTCATGGCTGATCCGAAGGACGCCGAGCGCCTCGGGAGGGCTCTCGTCGAGACGACGCGCGCGACGGGCCGCAAGGCCTCTGGGTATCTCACGGCGATGGACCGACCGATCGGCGAGGCGGTCGGGAACGCGAACGAGGTCGCGGAGTCGATCCGGATGCTGGGCGGCGAGGGGCCGGCCGACCTCCGGGAGAACACGCTTCTTCTCGGCGCCGACCTCGTCCTCGCGGCGGGCCTCGAGACGAGCGCGAAGGAAGCTCGCCGCCGCCTGAACGCCGCCCTTTCCGACGGGCGGGCGCTCGAGGTCTTCGCGAAGCTCGTCGCGGCGCAGGGTGGAGACGCCGGCGTCTGTGACGACCTGAAGCGCCTCCCTCAGCCGGCCTCGCGCCGCGACGTTTCCGCTCCCGCCGCCGGCGTCGTCGCCCGGATCGCGACGCGCGAGGTCGGACTCCTGGCGATCGAGCTCGGTTGCGGGCGGACGAAGAAGGACGACGTGATCGACCCGGCCTCGGGTTTCCGGGTGAAGAAAAAGCCGGGCGAACCCGTGGAGAAGGGCGAGCCGCTCCTCGTCGTCGAGCTCGGGCCGACCGCGAAGCCGAAGGCGGATTTCTTCGACAGGCTCGCGGCGTGCTTCACCATCGCGCCTGTGGGGACGGCCGTCGAGTCTCTGCCCTTCGTCGTCGGCGTTCTTTGATGGACGGGGATTCCGCGCGCGCCCTTTTTGTGGGCGTCCTCCGTCACGCGCACGCGGGGGAGCTGGCGGCGGGTCACGCCTACCGCGGCCACGCGGCGTCCGTGTCCGATCCGGAGGAGAAGGCCCGGATTCGGAAGATCGAGGACGAGGAGTGGGTCCACCGAAAGCAGGTGGGGGAGATGCTCGCCGCGATGGGCGAGGCGCCCGATCCGGTCCTCGAGCGGAAGTTCCTCTGGATAGGCAAGACGATCGCGATCCTCTGCCGGGTCGGCGGCTGGTACGTCCCGATGTACGGCGCGGGCAGGCTCGAGAGCCACAACGTGAAGGAGTACGAGGACGGCGCCGACTTCGCGGTCGCGTGCGGGCACCCGGAGTTCGTGGAGTGCCTTCTCGAGATGGCCGAGGTCGAGTGGGAGCACGAGGCGTATTTCCGCTCGAACGTCGAGAGCCACTGGTTTCGCCACGTGATCCCTGTATGGCCGGCGATCCCGCCCAAGGACGAGATCCGGCGATCGTTCGCCGCCCGGAATCCGGCGTTCGCGGACTCGGAACGCGCGCCCCTGGCGGGGCGAGCGGTCTAGACTCTCGGCAGATTGAGTCTCGCGGTCGGGTCCCGGCTGGGCTCCTACGAGGTGCTCGGACCGCTCGGTGCGGGCGGGATGGGGGAGGTCTACCGCGCGAAAGACCCTCGCCTCCATCGTGAGGTCGCGGTAAAGGTCCTGCCGGAAGAGTTCTTTGAAAGTGAAGAGAGGCGAGCGCGCTTCGAGCGGGAGGCGCGGCTGCTCGCAGCGCTCAATCATCCCGGAATCGCCGCCATCTATTCATTCGAAGAAAGTGAGGGGAGACACCTCCTCGTCATGGAGCTCGTCGCAGGCGTGACGCTGCGCGAGCGAATGAAGTCCGGGGGTCTGTCTGCCCGCGCGACGCTCGACGTCGCGGCGCAGATCGCCCGCGGCCTCGCGGCGGCCCACGATCGGGGCATCGTGCACCGGGACCTCAAGCCCGAGAACGTCGTCGTGTCTAGGGACGGCCGGGTCAAGATCCTCGACTTCGGCCTCGCGAAGCTCTCCCCGCAGGCCGGCGCCGGTGACGACCTCACGTCGGCCGGGACGCGTTCGCTCCTGACGGAAGCGGGCGCCGTCTTCGGGACGGTGGGCTACATGTCGCCCGAACAGGTGCGCGGGGAGCCCGTCGATTCGCGCTCGGACATCTTCGCGCTCGGGACCATCCTCTACGAGCTGCTCGGGGGGAAGAACCCGTTCCGGGCCGTGACGACGGCCGAGACGATGACCGCGATCCTCAGGCACGAGCCTCCGCCGCTCGCGGAGGCCGCGCCTGCCGTGGCGCCGGCGCTCTCGCAGATCGTCGCGCGTTGCCTCGAGAAGCAGCCCGAAAAGCGGTTCCAGTCCGCGCAGGACCTCGCGTTCGCCCTGGAGAACTCGGGTCCGTCTCAGTCGGCGGCCGTCGCCGTGCCCGAGGCCCGCCCGAAACGGGATCCCCGCGGAACGTTCGCGGTGGCGTGTGCGGTCGGCCTCGCCCTCGGCGCCGCTGGCATGTTCCTCCTGAGGAGGGCGCCTCCCGTCGCTCCGG
>JAMQPJ010000537.1 GCA_023717585.1 Thermoanaerobaculia bacterium | reverse complement strand
GGCCGGCCTCGCGGCGGCCGCGGTCCTCGCCGCTGCGGGTTTCGCGACGACGCTTCTCGCGCGGGTCGGCGCGCCCCTCCTCGACCACCAGTGCTTCTTCCTGTTTCTCGGCGGGCTCCTCGCGACACTGATCTACTCCGTGCCGGCCTTCGGGCGCACGAAGCGCCTCGGGATGTGGGCGAACGTGACGATCGCGATTCCCCGCGGGTGTCTGCTCAAGGTCGCGGGCTGGACGCTCGTGGCCTCGGCCTTCTCCGCGGAGCCATGGGCCATCGGATCGGTGTTCGGACTGTTCCTGCTCGGGGCGACCTCCACGAAGGACTTTTCGGATGCCGCAGGAGACCGTGCCGGAGGGTGCGCGACGCTCCCCGTGAAATACGGCAACCGCCGCGCCGTCGCGATCATCTCGCCCTTTTTCGTCCTGCCCTGGCTCCTCGTGCCGCTCTTCGCGCGCGCACCGGACCCCGCGGCGGCCGCCCACCGCCTCCTGAGCGGGAACCCGGCGCTCCTCACGGCGCTCGGCCTTCTCCTGGCGGCCTGGGGCGCGTATACGGTTCACCTTCTGAGGAGGAATCCGGACGAGCTCGCGACGACGGAGAACCACCCGTCGTGGACCCACATGTACCTGATGCTCATGGCGGCGCAGATCGGCTTCGCGGCGGCTTATCTTTTGTGAACGCGGCCCGCGAGGGTAGGATCGAAGCCGTGGCCGATGCCGCTTATGCGATTCCGTCTCCGGACCTGCCGGCCCTCACGGTGCGCTGGGAGGGCCTCGTCGTCGCCGTCGACGCCACCACGCTGAACACGATCGCCCGCAAGGCCACCCGGAAGGTGCCCGAGGTGCGGGAGATCCTCATCGAGCCCGAGGACGGCCGGCTCGGCCTCACGGTGCGGATCAAGAAGGGGATCCCGGTGGCCTTCCGCGGGCACATCGAGTCCATGCGGTTCAAGGACGGCTTCCTCGGTTTCACGATCGTCGACCTCCACGTCTTCGGGGTCGTGCCGATTCCGAACTGGGTCATCACGAAGATCGTCGAGCGGCAGCCCGAGGGGCGCGCGTTCTTCTATCCCGAGGAGCGAATCGTCGTCGTGAACCTCAACGGCGTCATGCCGCCGGAGCTCTCCGTGCAGGTCAAGGACGTCGTCTGCGAGAACGGGGAGATGCGCTTCGTGTTCGGGCCGAGCCAGTACCGGCTGGACAAGGTCATCGCGGAGATGGGCCGGGACCCGTTCGAAGACGAGTAGTGAACGACGGTGGTGGGGCGGTCCCACTTGACTCTCGTCCCACCCTGGGCCTATCGTGGGACTCGTGAAAGCCACGGCCGGAACGGCGGGGGTCCTGGAGTTGATTGACCGGGAGCTGAAGCCCGACACGAAGAAGCGCCTTTCCCTCGGCAAGGCGCTCGCCGGCCTGGACCCGGATGTGAGGTTCGACGTCTACCGGAACGAGGCGGGGCAGATCGTCCTCGACCCCCGCGTCTCGATCCCGGCGCGCGAGGCGTGGCTGTTCAGGAACCCAAAGGCTCTGGCCGCCGTCCGGCGCGGGCTCGGCGAGGCCGCGCGGGGGAAAACGAAACCTCTCGGCTCGTTCGCGAAGCACGCCAAAGGCGAATGAACCGCGAGCTGCGGTTCACGCCATCGGCCGGGGCGGCGCTCCGGGAACTTGAGCGGGATGTGCACCGCGCCGGTCTCCTGAAGCAGGTCCGGAAAACGCTCGGCCTCCTCGAAACCGACCTCCGGCACCCGTCGCTCCAGACGCACGAGTTTCAGTCGCTCAGGGGACCGAACGGCGAAAAGGTCTTCGAGGCCTACGTCCAGAGTCGGACGCCGGCGGCGTGGCGGATCTTCTTCTTCTACGGTCCGGACCGTGTCGAGAAGGGACGGGAAGTCCCCGTCCTGACGATCGTCGCCCTGACACCGCACCCCTGAGCAGCTCGGTTGGGAAGCTGACGCCCACAAGGCGCCGTTCCGGATCAGCCGGGCGGCCGGTAGCGCGAAGCTAAACGAACACGACGGTCTTGTTCTCGTGCACGATGACCCGGTTCTCGCAGTGCCATTTCACGGCCCGCGCGAGGACGCGGCGCTCCAGGTCGCGCCCCATCGCCTTCAGATCCTCGACCGAGTGCCGGTGCGAGACGCGGCCGACGTCCTGCTCGATGATCGGTCCGGCGTCGAGGTCGGCCGTCACGTAGTGAGCCGTCGCCCCCACGATCTTCACGCCGCCCTCCCAGGCCTGCCGGTAGGGGTCGGCGCCGGCGAAGGCCGGCAGGAACGAGTGATGGATGTTGATGATCCGGTTCGGAAATCGCGCCACGAACTCGGGTGACACGATCTGCATGTAGCGCGCGAGCACGACCAGGTCGACCTTGCCGTCGAGCAGCGTCAGGATCTGTTTCTCGGCTTCTGCGCGTCCCTCGCGGCTGTTCGGGACGTGGTGGAACGGCACCCCGAACGCCTCGACCTGCTCGCGCAGGTCGAGGTGATTCGCCACCACGAGATCGACGTGCGCCGGAAGTTCTCCGCGCTTCCCGGCCCAGAGCAGCTCCATGAGCGCGTGGTCGTGCCTGGAGACGAGCACGGCCACGCGTTTGCGGTCGCTCCCGGCCTCGAGGCTCCACTCCATGCCGAAAGGCTGCGCCACCTCGTCCCCGAGCGAGCGACGGAGCGTGTCGAGCGGCACGACGAGACGCGCGGTCTGCAGCTCGAGTCGCATGAAGTAGACGCCGGGATCGTCCTCGGTGGAGTGCTGGTCGAGATCGACGATGTTCGCGCCGTGCCGGTAGAGGAACGACGAGATGGCCGCCACGATGCCCGGGCGGTCCGGGCACTTGATGAGGAGAATGGCCGTGTTTTTCATCGCAGGGAAAGGTATCAGATCGTCGCGCCACGTCGCAGGCGGGCCTGAAGGCGCTCAGTCGATCCAGATCCTCACGTGCGCGTCCGGGGCGCTGATCTCCACGAGGTCGCCGCGCTCGGCGTTTCGGAGCTGCGCGACGAGGGCATCGACGTCGAGATTGCGGTCGGCGGTCGACACGGCGTCCACGATGCGCCAGGGCAGCCGGAGAATCACGGTCTCCTCCGGGCGGCCGGGCTTCTGGACCTCAAGGGTCACCTGATCGCCGTCCTTCCTGACGTGGATCTCGGCGTCGTCGTGCGTGCGCACGATGTCCGTGCCGTCCGGCTTGTCTTTCAGCTCCTGCACGATCGTGCGGATGTCGCTCGCGTCCACGGACCGGTCGAAGTGGAGGTCCATCTCGCGCCGCACCTTCCCGAGAGAGGCGAAGCGCAGCGCGCCGGAGACGAAGGCGTAGGGGACCGAAAAGGAGACCCGATGCCGGTCGTGGCGGAGGTCGTCGACCTGCATCCTGAGGAAGCGGGGCCCCCGGACGCTTCCGCGGGCGTGCCCCGGGACGAGCGCGGAATAGACGAGGAGGAACAGAGCGAACAGAAAGAGTGCGTTGACGACGGACCGGACTTCTTTCCCGACGGGCTGTTTCACGTGGGCCTCCGCCTCCAGAGACAGAAACGAGAACCGGCGGCGAAAGGTTCCCGCCGCCCCCGGCATGGACATTCCCCCTCGCCAATGCTAGCTTTTCCCGGCGGGGGACGGCCATTGCCTCATTTCATCCATGACACGTGTATCGGCTGCGGGGTCTGTGAGATCAAGTGCCCGACGCACACGATCACCGGCGGCAAGAACGAGAAGTTCGTGATCCACCAGGAGCGGTGCATCGACTGCTCCGTGTGCGCCGTCTACTGCCCGGTCTCCTGCATTCAGGACCAGCACGGCGACCTCATCCAGAAGGTCAAGCCGAGGGACATCCCGAAGGCGATCGTGGACCGCGAGCTCTGCACGGCGTGCGAGTTCTGCATCGACATCTGCCCGTTCGACTGCATCCACCTGGTGGCCGACCCGCTCGCCCCGAACCTCCACTACAAGGTGGCCGAGGTGGATGCGGCGCCGTGCGTGTCCTGCCGGCTCTGCGAAACCGTGTGCGACAAGGACGCCATCTACGTCCCGAACCCGGTCACGCAGGCGAAGCAGTACCTGCCGGTCCTGTAATTGACCGAAATCCTTCCTTCCGAACCAGAAGAACCTCACGGCCCGACCCCCGCCGGCCGCCTTCTCGTCCAGTTCTTCGTCATCCCGCTCTTCGTCGTCGGGGTCGCGGTGTTCGTCTTCTGGCTCTTCGGCGCCATCGCCGTCGACCGGAAGAACGCCGCCGAGCTCCTGAACGACGTGCGGACGGGAAGCCGGAACCAGCGCTGGCAATCGGCCTTCGAGCTCACGAAGAAGCTGCCTGCCCTGACGGACCCGAAGGAGCGGGCGGCGTTTTCCGCGGCCGCGCTCCGCGCGTACGAAGGCGCCGAAAACGACGACCCGCGGGTGAGACGATACCTGACGCTCGTCCTCGGACGCCTCGGGGACCCGCGCGCGGTTCCGTTCCTCGAGAAGGCGCTCGACGACAAGGACCCGGAAACGCGTCTCTACGCTCTGTGGGCGCTCGCGCTCGTCGGAAACCCGTCCTCGGCGGCCAGGGTGCGGCCTCTCCTCGAGTCCGAGGACCCCGGAATAAGGAAGACGGCCGCCTACGCCGCGGGCCGCATGGAGGACGGGGATGCCGTGCCCGCGCTCCGGAAGCTGCTCGCCGACTCCGTCACGGACGTCCGGTGGAACGCGGCTCTCGCCCTCGCGACGCTCGACGACCCCGCGGGCCGCGACGTCCTCCTCGGGATGTGCGATCGCGAGCGGCTGCGCACGACACCCGGGCTCTCCGCCGAACAGCAGGAAGACGCGCTTCTCAACGGCCTGCGCGGCCTCGTCCTGCTGCACGACTCCGCGGCGGCGGCGCTCGGCGGAGCGATGGCCGAGAAGGACCCGTCCCTGCGCGTACGACGCGAGGCGAAGAAGATTCTCTCCGGGCCTTGACGGAGTCCGGGATTTTTGAGACTTTGTCTCACGGATTTGTCGAGGGGGCGGATGACGGAATCGGGATCTCTGGGAGTCTCGGCCGCGGGAGGCGCGGCCGATGCCTCCACGCGCCGCGGTTTCATCAGCTGGCTCGCCGTCGGCTGGCTCGCGTTCGCCGCGGGCATCGGCGCGTTCGTGACGACGATGGCGCGTTTCCTCTTCCCGAACGTCCTCTTCGAGCCGCCGTCGTCGTTCAAGGCCGGCTTCCCGTCCGACTACCAGGTCGGCGAGGTGGACGAGCGCTGGAAAGAGAAGTATCAGATCTGGGTCGTGCGCAACACGGAGATGACCTACGCGCTGATCACGGTCTGCACGCACCTGGGCTGCATTCCGAACTGGCTCGCCGCCCAGAACAAGTTCAAGTGCCCGTGCCATGGCTCGGGCTACTACCGGTCGGGCATCAACTTCGAGGGCCCGACGCCGCGCCCGCTCGAGCGCGCGGCCATCTCCATTTCGCCCGACGACGGACAGATTTTCATCGAGAAGGCGCGGAAGTTCCTCTACGAGAAGGGCCAGTGGACGGACCCCGCGGCCTCCATCAAAACGACGTAGGAGAAGAGTTTGAGGATTTCTTTTGAGGGCGTCGGGGGGGCCCGGGGGGTGCGAACCAGGTTGCGCCTCGGCGCATGCGAGCGTCGTACCTCACGCAGCAAGGTCAGCCCGTGAGCCTGGAACGGGAGCTGAGGAAACTCCAGCGCGCGGTGGTGGAGTCGCAGATCTGGCGCTCCATCTTCCGCGTCGGAATCCCGAACACGAACCGCAAGCGCGTGCTCGCGATGCTGGGCAACGTGGTCCTGCATCTCCATCCCGTGAAGACCCGCAAGTCGGGCGTGAAGATGCGCTACACGTGGTGCGCGGGCGGGATGACGTTCTTCCTCTTCCTCGTGCTCACGTTCACGGGGCTGCTTCTCATGTTCTATTACAGGCCCACGATCGAGTACGCCTATGGCGACATGCTCGACCTCCGGGAGCAGGTTCCCTTCGGAATCATGCGCGAGATGCACCGCTGGGGCGCTCACGCGATGGTCATCACCGTCTGGATCCACATGTTCCGCGTGTTCATGACGGGCTCCTACAAGCCGCCGCGCGAGTTCAACTGGAACGTGGGCGTCGTCCTTCTCGTCCTCACGCTCCTCCTCTCCTTCACGGGCTATCTCCTGCCGTGGGACCAGCTTGCGATCTGGGCGATCACGGTCGGTTCGAACATGGCGCGCGCGACGCCCCTCGCGGGCTACGAGGGTCCTTTCGCCGCGCAGATCGCCTTCAACGGCGTGAACCTCGTGACGGCGGGCAGCGACGCGCGCTTCGGGCTCCTCGGCGGCCGCATCGTGGGCGCGAACGCGCTCCTGAGGTTCTACGTCCTTCACTGCGTGTTCATCCCGCTCATCGCCGCGTTCCTCATGGCCGTCCACTTCTGGCGAGTCAGAAAAGACGGAGGGATTAGTGGGCCTCTTTGATGTGAACGGGCCCGGGGGCCCGGGGGCGTCCGTAGGCAAGCCCCCGGCGAGCGACGGCGGGATTTCAGGGCCCCTCTGAATCCAATGGCGCGCCGATGACTGCGATCAAGGACATCATCAACTGGCTCGCGTCGCCCGCGATCGCGGTGACGCTGTCCATGGTCGGGCTCGTCGGAGCGATGTTCTACAAACCGCTCTGGACGAAGAAGGGCGGCCTCCTGCTCTTCGCGACGATGATCGGCGGGTTCGCGTTCAGCTTCACGGACCCGAACTTCCGCATAGTCGCGAGCATGCCCGACAACGTCCCGATTCTCGGGATGCTGTTCCTCGTGGGCTTCTTCTTCTGGTACGCGATGTACCAGGCGCACCTCAACGACGCGCGCCTCGCGATGGGCCTCCCGCCCCTCGAGAAAGAAGACAGCGACAAGAAGGTCTTCTCCTGGCCGGATCTCGTCTACGTCGAGCTCGTCGCCCTGATCGTGTGCTCGATCGTCATGATCGTCTGGTCGATCGTCCTGAAGGCTCCTCTCGAGGAGCCCGCGAACCCGGGCGCCGCTCCGAACCCGGCGAAGGCGCCTTGGTATTTCCTCGGCCTTCAGGAGCTGCTGGTCTACTTCGACCCGTGGATGGCGGGCGTCGTCCTTCCCACGCTCATCATCGTGGGCCTCATGGCGATCCCCTACATCGACACGAACCCGAGGGGGAACGGCTACTTCTCGTTCCGCGAGCGGAAGTGGGAGATCGTCATGTTCTGCTTCGGGTTCATCATCCTGTGGGTCGTCCTCATCATCCTCGGGACGTTTCTCAGGGGCCCGAACTGGAACTTCTTCGGACCCTACGAGTACTGGGATCCGAACAAGCTCGTTCCGCTGAACAACGTGAGCGTCTCGGAGATCTTCTGGGTGATGTGGCTGAAGACGGCGCTCCCGACGTTCTGGCTGAAGCGCGAGCTGCCCGGCATCCTTCTCGTGCTGTTCTACATGGGAGCGCTGCCGGGCCTTCTCTCGAAGACGCTGTTCAAACGCTTCTACGAAAAGATGGGCATGGTGCGTTACTTCGTGGGCGCGAACCTGTTCCTCATCATGCTCGCCGTGCCGATCAAGATGTACCTGAGGTGGATCTTCAACCTCAAGTACATCGTCAACATCCAGGAATTCAGCTTCAATATCTGACATGGCCAAAGCTCCGCCGCCCGAACCGATCGATCACCACTACGACATCCGGAGACTGACGAAAGCCTTCGCGATCACGTCGATCCTCGTGCTGCCGGCGTTAGCGTGGATGACGTGGCAGGACTACGGGCGCGACTGGAAGAGCTGGCAGAAGAAGTTCGTCGAGAACGACCGCAAGAGGACGCGCGCGGCCCTCCGGACCGCCTCCGAGAAGATCGATCCCGAGGCCGAGCAGAAATACCTC
>JAMQPJ010000517.1 GCA_023717585.1 Thermoanaerobaculia bacterium | reverse complement strand
GATTAGGACGCCGGCTCGACCGTCAGCTTGTCGCCCTTGACCCGGACCCGCAGCTCGATTCCCTTCGTGGGCGACACGTCGAGATCGTAGGTCCCGGAGAGATACGTCTTCCCTTCCTTGCCGTAGACCTTCGCGGCGAAGGTGTGCTTGCCCGCGGTGACTTGGAGAGGAGGATCCCACGTCGTGGTCAGCGAAATGAAGAGCAGCGGCTTCTGGAACTCCTCGTTGAAGACCGGCTTGCCGTCGAGGAAGACGACGAGATTCCCGTGCCGGATGCTGCTCGTGATGCTGATCGTAATGGGGCTCTTCGGCACCGCGGTCCGAGTGGCCGATTTGGCGGCGGACTTCGTGGTCGCCTTGTGGGACGGCTTTGTGGTGGATGGCGCGCTCGCCGGCGGCCCGGCGAGGAGCGTTTGGACCGCGGTTGTGACCAAGACGGGAACGATGAGGCGTCTGAGGATTCGTGTCATCAACATCGCCGGGCCCTCCGCAAACTCCCCGTCGAACGTAGGGGCGCGGATCCGGGTTTCCCAGCGGCGATTTTTGTCCACCGAGTTCATGGTCGTAAGCGGTCGGGGAGGGCGGCGATTTCCTGGACATCTCGCCGCCCGCGGCGCGCCATGCTTTTGGGCGATTTTGCCGCATCGGGGCGCCATCATGCTTTCGGGGGAGCGAGCGGAGGATTTCCAGGAACCCCGAACGCGTAGATGATAGGTCCCGTCGGAACTGCTGAAGGAGCACCCCCGTGATCGATCGGACCCTCACGCATGGCCTCGCTCGCACATGGAAAGCGTCCCGATGACGACGTCCCGGCGAATCGCCCGAGGCCTGGTCGCCATCGGTTGCCTCGTCGTTCCGGCGTCAGCGACTCAGGCCCAACCCGCGACGGCCGCGCCCACTCCGGCCCCCGCTCCCGCCATTCGTGTCGAGAGCCCGACCGACGGCAGCGTCTTGAGCACACGGCAGCCCCGGATCCGGGTCTGCGTCGCAGGCGTCGACGAGGCGACGCGCTCGACGTTCACGGCCAGCCTCGACGGCGAGACGATCTCCCGCGGCTTCACGTGGAGCGAGGATTGCGCGCAGTGGAGTCCTCACGGCGACTGGCTCGGGTTGGGCAAGCGCCATGCGTGGAGCGACCCGCCCTACGACGAAGACGGGTGGTTGGCCGGGATGCGGGACGGCACGCACCATTTCGTCGCGAGCGTGTCCCCCTCGACCGGCGAGGAGGTCATCGTCAGGACGCACTTCAGGGTCGAGACCGAGCAGCACGCCGTGAGCCTCGGGATCGGATTCCCTAAGATGTCGCTCGAGGGGTTCGACGGGCCCTTCGCCTCGACGAACCTCCTCGAAGTACGGTTCGGCCCGCAACGGGTGTCCACGATCGCAAAGGATGCGGGCGTTTTGCGGTACACCGACAAAGCCATCTCGATCGGCGGCGCCTCGACCCGCCTCGCCGACGGGGGCGACCCGGGCGAGACGGAAACGTCGCTCTGGCGTTTCATGGCGGGCCGGCGTCAGGGTTACGGCTATCGGACTGGAGACGTCGCGTTCATCGCCCCATATCAGGGGAACTCGGCCTTCTTCGCCGATTTCGACGCGTACGAGGGACCCTACACCCCCGCCGACCAACTCGCGCTCGCACCGTTCAACGGCCACACGCGCGTCGGCACCGGCTTCGAGGGCGGCATCGCCTTCGGGATCAACCGCTCGATCACCCTCGACGCGGGGTTCGAGGAAACCGCGGTCTATCCGCACTGGGTCTTCTGGCCGGCCCTCGGCAGCGGCGCGATCCACGGGATCGCGCTGAGCCTCGCCGACGGCGTCTCCCGCCAGGTCGCCCGCGTCTCACCGCGCGCCGCGCCGATCGTCTCGTTCGTCCTCCGCAACACCATCTCGTACGTGATCTTCCACCAACGGCGCTCCGAGGTGAACTGGCCCTTCGGAGGTGGCCCGGGGCTGATCTACGAGGGGTTCAAGGTCTCGTTCACGTTCACGTACTAGGACGTCCCCGCGTGAGGGAAGCGGCTACCTGCCGAAATTCCACCGGAGGAAGCCCTTCAACGTGTCGCCGTTGTCCGTGTACTCGTAATTCGCGCCGAATCCGAGCTTGTCGTTCAGGATCGAAAACAGGATGCCGGCCTGGTACGCGAAATCGTCGCCGGCCGTGCTGTAGTCGGCCCAGTCGACTTCGCCCTTCAGCTCGAACCACTTGACGACCTTCCAGCGCACGCCGACGCCGATCTCGTAG
>JAMQPJ010000433.1 GCA_023717585.1 Thermoanaerobaculia bacterium | reverse complement strand
GCGTGGACACCGGCTCGCCGCGGACCTGCTCGGGACTCGCGTAGGCCGGCGTCAGCGCCCGCCATTCGGTCGCCGTCCGGTCGGCTCCCGCCTCCGGCGTGAGGAGGCGCGCCAGGCCGAAATCGAGGAGCTTGGGCACGCCGTCCCTCGTCACCAGGATGTTCGACGGCTTCAGGTCGCGATGAACGACGAGCTTGCGGTGGGCGTACTGAACTGCGTCGCAGACGACCAGGAACAACCGCAGCCTCCGCTCGAGAGAGCTTCCCTCCTCTGTGCAGAACTCGTCGATCGGCCGCCCGTCCACGTATTCCATGACGAAGTACGGGAGGCCGTCGGCGGTCGTGCCGCCGTCCAGCAGCGTCGCGATGTTCGGGTGCGAGAGCGACGCCAGGATCTGCCGCTCGGCGCGGAACCTCTCGAGGACCGGCCCCGCGTCGAGGCCCGCCTGCACGAGCTTGACGGCGACCTCCCGCTGGAACGCCGCGTCGGCTCTTCGCGCTAGGTACACCGCGCCCATGCCGCCGCGGCCGATCTCGCGGATCAGCTCGTAGGGCCCGGCCCTCTTGCCGGGGGCGGCGCCGGCGGCGGCATCCGTATCCGGAAGCTCCGAGATGGCTTCGCGAACGCCATCCGCGACATCCTGCCCTTCGGTTTCGCGGAGCAGGGCCTCGACCTCCGCGCGCAGCGCAGGGTCGTCGCACTCGCGCCTGAGGAACTCCTCCCGGTCGTTCTCCGGCAGATCGACGGTCTTGTCGAAGATCTCGCGGGCTTTCTGGAAGAGCTCGGAGCTCACGCAGTCCGCATCTGTCGCCGGAGCCACGCCTCGGCGTGGCGGTAGTCGCGACTCGCCGTGGCGGGAGAGCAGTCCATCGCTTTGGCGATTTCCTCGACCGTGAGCCCCGCGAAGACGCGCAGCTCCACGAGGTGCGCCTGCCTTGCGTCGAACTCTGCCAGCCTGTGGAGGGCCTGGTCGAGGGCGAGGAGATCGAGCGCGCGCGGCGGCACCGAGGGCTCGGCGCTCTCGATCGGAACCTCGAAGCCGCCCGAGCGTTTCCGCGCGTGCTTCCTGCGGGCGTGGTCCACGAGCACCTGCCGCATCGCGCGCGCCGCAACGCCGAAAAAGTGGCTGCGATCCTTCCACGCAAGGTGCTGGTCCACGAGCTTGACGTACGCCTCGTGGACGAGAGCGGTGGGCTGCAGCGTGTGATCGGAACGCTCCCGTCGCATCTGCGACGCCGCCAGACGCCGCAACTCGGCGTAGACGAGGGGCATGAGCCGCTCCGCGGCGTAAACGTCCCCCTTTGACCAGGCGCGGAGGAGGAGGGTGACCTCTCCCGGTGAGACCCGAGGTGGGGGACCGTTTTCCGTCATGGGGCGACCGGCGGAATTCTCTCAGGAATCGTGAGCGAACGGGCCCGCGTTTGCGCATTCCAGAGTGGAGATCAAACCATGCGACTCCAGACCGTCGTCCTCGCGGGAATGCTGTTACTCGGGTGCCCGGCGTTCGCCGACGGCGAAGAGCCTCTCGCCAACTGGACATCACCGCCCTACTGGACTCTGCCGGCCGCGAAACAGGCGCGGACGGCGCTCGCGGTGTCTACGCCGTTGCCGCTCATCGCGCTGCCGCCCTGCCGGATCGTCGATACGCGCGGCAACGCGCCCTTGACGGGCGGGTTCCTGCCGCCGGCCACGGTGCGCAGCTACACGGTCACGAACGTCTGCGGCATTCCGCCGGGCGCGCAGGCTCTCTCGCTGAATGCCACCGTCGTCCACCCGACAGGCCAGGGCTTCCTGGTGCTCTACCCCGAGGGAGGCACGTTCCCGCCGGTCTCGACGCTCAACTTCCTCGGCAACGACGTGATCGTGAACGCCGCCGTCGTGCCCCTGAGCGGGACGGGCGGCATCTCCATGGCGCTCGGCGTCTCGGGCGGCGACGTCATCCTCGACACGAACGGCTACTACGCCCCGCAGACGGTGGTCAGCACGCTGAACGGCGTGTCGGGCGACGTCACGCTCGCAGCGGGTGCGAACGTGACGCTCACGCCCTCGGGGAGCACGCTCACGATCGCGGCGACAGGAGGCTCAGGCGGAGGACCGCCGACGGGACCCGCCGGCGGAAGCCTGAGCGGGACGTATCCGAATCCCGGGATCGCGGCAAGCGCGGTGGGATCGAGTCATCTCGCGAGCGGTGCCGTGACCGACGCGAAGATCACCGGCCCGATCGCGTTCGGGAAGGTCGGCGGCTCGGCGAACGGCGCCATCCTCTTCGGGTCCGCATCAGGAGCGCTCTCACAGGATCTCGCGAACTTCTTCTGGGACTCGACCAACCACCGGCTCGGCATCGGCACCACAACACCGTCCCAGCAGCTCGAGCTGACCGGCATGATGAAGGTCTCGGACACCGCCGCCACGTCCGGAACGCCGACGGCCGGCGTGCTCTTCGTGGGCGCCGATCGTTTCCTCCACAACTACGCGAAACCGGGCTCGGGCGCTCCTTCGGGACCGGGCAGTACTTTCGTCGGCCAGAGGGCAGGGAACTTCACGATGGGCGGCGCAAACGCCAACGAGGGAAGCTGGAACACAGGCGTCGGCGCCGAGAGCCTTCGCTCGAACACGACGGGCTATGGGAACACCGCCGTCGGCTACTGGAGCCTGCAGTCGAACACCGAGGGCGCGTCGAACAGCGCCCTCGGGATCAAAAGCCTGTATTCAAACACCAAGGGCTTCTACAACACGGCCGTCGGAGAGACCGCCATGTCTCTCAACACGACGGCGAGCAGCAACACGGCCATCGGCGCCGGCGCACTCGCCTTGCAGTCGTACAGCAATGGCGGTGCGATCTGGGTCAGCGGCAACACCGCGGTCGGGGCCTCGGCTCTTGTATACAACAATCCCACGACTTCCGGAAACGGTATCCAGAACACGGCGGTCGGCACTGAGGCCCTCGCATGGAACCTCGTCGGTTTCCAGAACACCGCTCTCGGCTGGCATGCCGGTTACCGGAGCGGGTCCGGAACAGGCTATGGCGGTACGATCACGTACGTCGCGAGTATCTACGGCAACAAGAACACCTTCATCGGCCACGGCACCGGGACGACTGCGAATAACCTGTTCAACTGCACGGCCGTGGGCATCGACGCCTACTGCGACGACAACGACCAGGTGCGGCTCGGGAACCCCTTCGTCGGCTCGATCGGCGGCAAGGTCGGCTGGAGCGCGCTGTCGGACGTGCGAGCGAAGCGAGACATCCGGGACGTCTCGCTCGGCCTGGACTTCGTCCTGAGCCTGCGGCCGGTCGAGTACCGGATGAGGCTCGGCAACAGCCGCGTCGACCTGGGTTTCCTCGCCCAGGACGTCGAGAGGCTCCTCGGCGAGGACTACAACGTCGTCACGGTCGGCGGAGATCCGCAGCGGACGCTCTCGCTTCGCTACACCGACCTCATCGCGCCGATCGTCAAGGCGATCCAGGAGCAGCAAGTGATGCATCAGGCGCAGCAGACGATGCACCAGGAGCAGCTCGAAGCCCGGGATGCGCGGATCGCGCAGCTGGAAAGGCGCCTCGCCGTTCTCGAGGAGCATGTGACGCCGGCCGGATCTCGGCGATGAAGGCCGAAGCCGGGCTCGTGCTTTTGGCGATGCCGCGGAATTGGTGGAAGGATCCTCGGGTGGCGGCCACGCTGCTGGCCCTTTCCCTGCCGGCTCTCGGCCAGACGCCCACCGTCGCCCGCGTCGTGCCGGCTTTCGGACCGAGCGGGGGGAGCAACATCGTGATCGTGACCGGCACCGGCTTCGGAGCCGGGGCGACGGTCACGTTCGGAGGCGTTCCCGCGGCGTCGGTGGCCGTGGTCAATTCGACTTCGCTGACGGCCCACCCGCCGGCCCATTCCACCGGCTCGGTGACCGTGTCCGTCAGCAATCCGGGCGGCGCGTCCGGCAGCCGCGCCAACGCCTACAGATTCCTGGCTCCCTCGGGCTCGTTCGGCATCCAGTACTTCCCGGTCACGACGGGCGCCGTCACAGACATCGCGGCGGGCTCGGACGGGAACCTCTGGCTCCTCAACAACGGGGGCGAGGATCTGGTCACCTGGAGCGTCTCGAAGATGACGACCTCCGGCGTCTTCACGAACTACCCTCTGCCCGACGACGGCCTCCTGACCGACATCGCGCCGGGGCCGGACGGCAACCTCTGGTACACGCGGGAAAGGCAGGCGTTCGTGTCGCCCGCGGCGGCCGTCGGACGCATCACGACCTCCGGCGTCGCGACCGAGTTTTCGCTCAACCCGATAAGCGATCCCAAGGGAATCACCGCCGGGCCCGACGGCGCCG
>JAMQPJ010000395.1 GCA_023717585.1 Thermoanaerobaculia bacterium | reverse complement strand
CCGTCGAAGGCACGGCCGTTGAAAGAGACGAAGCGGCCGTAGGTCGCGAGCGCCTCCCAAAATTCCGTCAGCATTTCTCTTTCGGAGCATCCGACGAAGTCGAAGAGCCCGTCGGCGGATTTCGCCGCGCTCCGCTCCGGGGCCTCGTACCAGACGCCCCCCTTGCCCGATTCTGGGTTCATCATCCCGATCACGATGACCTTCCCCATGTAGGGAGAGAGCGCCCCACCCTCTTTCCTTCTAAGAAAATCTTCATGGTCCTCCGAATAACGCGTGAGCCTCTCGCGCTGCAGAGGGTCCAGCTCGAGCCACGGAAACGACACCGTTTCGATGTCGAAGACCACGGTCTTCATTTCGCGCGGAGCTTACTTCGGGACCGCTGCCGGCTGCGTTGAGGGCGCCGGCGCCGCCGGAGCCGGCGCGCCGAGGCGCTCCGCAAGCCACGCGAGCGTCGCAGTCTTCGCCTCGGGGTGCTCGCGGAGCACGGCAAGGTTGTGGGAGCCGCCGGGAAAGAGAAGCATGCGCTTCGGCTCGGCGGACGCCGCCAGGAGGTTCTTCGCCGAGTCCGCGCGGCCGGGGTCCTTCGTGCACGCGAGGAGGAGCGCTCCCTTCGGCGTCACGGGGGCGCCCCCCGCGAGCGGCACGACGCGCGACTCGTTGACGGAGAGAGCCACTGCGGCGTCCACCTGGCCCCGCGACGATGCGAGGAGCGCGAGGTAACCGCCGGCCGAGAGCCCGACGGCCGCCGTCTTCGGCGCCTTCGTGCGAAGCCACGCCGCCGCCGCCGCGACGTCGCGCGGAAAGCCAACCGGATCGCGGAGAAGGCGCGGAGAGATCGCGAGCTTCGCGCCGGCCTTCTTCGTCGATTCGCCGTGGGCCCGGAGGTCGAAGGAAAGCGTCGCGAAGCCGAGGCCGTGGAGCTCTCCGGCGAACGGCTCCCATTCGCGGCGCTCGCGCGAGAAGTCGTGGATGAGGAGGACTCCGGGCGCATTCGGGTTGCCGTCGACGGGCCGGAACGTGCCGGCGAGGGCGACGCCGTCGGAAGTCGGGATCGTGACGCGGTACGGGTCCTGGGGCCGCGGAACGGGCGTGGGCTCGGGCGTCTTCTTTTTCTTCTTCTTCGCGCCCTCGGCCGCGCCGCCCAAGAGACCGAACACGAGAGCGAGAGCCGTCCACGCGGCGACCGTGGCGATCGTCATCGCGCGCCCCCGGGCGGGCCGAAAATCCGTCACGTTGGCTGTCTCCGGCTTACTTTGGCTTGAAGCCGGCGCCGAACGCGAAGAGGAAGTGGTCGTGGGCGTAGTGCGTGAGGAGGAACGAGAGCACGACCGCGTAGTAGCTGGGCTCGGCGGGAAGCCGCAGGACGAAGGTGAGGAGGAGGATGACGAGCGTCGCGCCCGTCGTCAAAGCCAGGTTCCAGCCGTAGTAGCGGAAGAACTTCCCGGGCTGCGCCATCTTCCTCACGAACGTGTACCCCGCGGCGTCGTTGTCCTGCCGGAGGATGAGGTACGTGAGGCCGAGGTACTGGAACGAGTGCCACGCGTTGAAGCCCTGGAAGGAGACCGAGAGCTCGTTGAGGCGCGGCACGAGCAGCGCGACGGCGATCGTCAGCGCCATGAAGAAAACGTAGGGCGCGGCGACCTCGCGGCGGCGGAGCTGGTTCACGGTGAGGACCACCCACGTGGCAATGAGGGCCGCCGTCAGGACGGCGAAACTGTCGGCGAACCAGGCGTGCTTGAGGAACGCGGGGAACCAGAGCGTCGTTTCGCCGATGCGGAAGGTGCCCGCGACGTGGCGGTACATCGCGTAGCTGTAGAGCGACGTCATGACGACCGAGAAATCGAGAAGGCGCTGCCAGGGGCGCGCGGCGCCGCCCTTCTCCCTGTAGAGGTATCCGATAAAGGACGCCTGGTCGCACACGTGGATCGAGGCCCACGTGAAGAAGAACGTGAGAAGCCAGGGGAAGGCGAAGACGACGCCGAGAATGACGCCGATGGGGACGACCACGACGGGCGCCCAGGTGAGCGCCGGATGGAGCTTCCGGAAGCGCGGCTCGAAGACCGTCTTGAGGAACGTGGCGTACATGTGGGGGCCGCCGATGAGAAACGTGATGAGGAGATCCACGCCGCCGACGGTGGTCTTTCCGAGCGAATGGACGAGCGGCGGAACGGCGACCAGCGCCGCCGAGAGGGTCAGGCAGACCAGATCCCAGCGTGGACTCGCGATCCACTGCGAAGGCTGGGAAGACGTGAGGACCCGTGCTTCGGCGCTCATGAAATCCTCGGGCCGAGAAGCGTCGGCCGGGCGGCGGGAGTGTAGCAAAGGGGGTCCGGCCTTTGGCCGGGCGGTAAGATCGCGGGCGTGAGCGCACGACCTCTCGCACGACCCGCGCCCGTGGACGAGCGGCTCGACCTCGAGGTGGAGATCCGCCGCCTCAAGAAGGAGCAAAACGCGGTCATTCTGGCCCACTACTACCAGGAGTCGGAGATTCAGGATCTCGCCGACTTCGTGGGCGACTCCCTCGAGCTCGCGCGCCGCGGAACGCAGGCGACCGAGCAGGTCATCGCCTTCGCGGGCGTTCACTTCATGGCGGAGACGTCGAAGATTCTCACGCCGGAGAAGACCGTCGTCGTGCCGGACCTCGACGCGGGCTGTTCGCTCGCCGACGGCTGCCCGGCGCCGCTCTTCGAGGAGTGGCTGAAGAAGTACCCGGGTCACACGGTCGTCAGCTACATCAACTGCTCGGCGGGCGTGAAGGCGCTCTCGGACGTCATCGTGACGTCGTCTTCGGCGGAGGTCATCCTCCGGCAGATTCCCGATCCGGTGGTCTTCGCGCCTGACCGGAACCTCGCCGCGTGGCTCGAGAAGAAGCTGAACCGGAAGTTCGTCGTGTGGCCGGGCACGTGCGTCGTGCACGAGACGTTCTCGGAGAAGAAGCTCATCGACCTCATGACGCGCCATCCCGAGGCGGAGGTCATCGCGCATCCGGAGTGTGAGGAGGCCATCCTGCGCCACGCGGCCGTGGTGGCGTCCACGTCGGGTCTCCTGAGGCACGTCACGACGTCGCCGAGGCAGGCGTTCATCGTGGCGACCGAGGAGGGGATCCTCCATCAGATGCACCGCGCCGCGCCGGGCAAGACGCTCATTCCCGCGCCGCCGGTGGCCGACTGCTCGTGCAACACCTGCCCGCACATGAAGCGCAACACGCTCGAGAAGCTCACCCTCTGCCTCCGCGACCTCGCGCCGGTTCTCGAGGTTCCCGAGGCCGTGCGGGTGAAAGCGAAGAAAGCGATCGACCGCATGCTCGAGATGACGGCGGGGCTCGTGCTGACGCCCGTCGGCTCGCGGTCTTGAGCGTGGGCCCGCGCCTGCCGCGCGCCGCGCTGGGCGCGGGCGTCATCCTTCTCGCGGCCGGGCTCTTCGTGGCATTTCGCGTCCTCCCGGAATGGCGTGCGTCGAATCCCCGGCCGGTGGGCTCGGTCGAGAAGGCGCGGGCGATCGCCGTGTCCGCCGGCGCGACGCTGTCACGCGCCTCCGTCGGCCTCGAGGGGAGGCCGGGCGTCTCGCACGCGTTCGAGCGCGCCTACCGCCGCCTCCGCGGCGAGGCTTCCTCGTATCTCGTGTCCACGGGCGGCGCGATGGCATGGACGGTATCTGGCAGCCTCGACGTGCCGCGGACGGGCGCGGGGCCCGCGCGCTTCGCGTTCTTCCCCGACGGCTCCCTCCAGTCGCTGGAGTGGAATCCTGCCGGCTCGATGTTCGGAACGACCGACACGAAAGCCCAGGCGCTCCGCCGCGCGTTCTTCGATCGCGTCGAGGGTTCGCTCGGGGCGGGCCGGTCGAGGAGCGGGCCGGAATACGAGTTCTCCGCGGGAAACGTCGTGGTCCGGGTCCGCCCGCTCGAACGCGCGGACGGCAGGCCGGCGGAAGTGCTCCTCCTGCAGGAGAGTGGCAACGTGAGCTTCTCGGCCGCCCGCCAGCTTTCCGACCCCGAGGCGCCGCAGCGGTACAACGCCGAAGGCATCGTCCGGCAGCTCTACAGTTTCGTTCCGTCGTTGCTCCTGTTCCTCGTCGTCGTGACGCTGTTCGGGGTCCTTCTCTACAAGCGCCGCCTCGCCTTCAGGGTCGGGATCGCGCTCGTCGTGCTCGCGGCGGTCTACGAGATCGCGGGAGGAATTCCCGCCGCGGAAGCGCACGTCGGCGGCCTCGTCGTGTTCGTGATCGGCGCGCGGATCTTTCTGCTGCTCTATTTGCTGGGCCTGT
>JAMQPJ010000373.1 GCA_023717585.1 Thermoanaerobaculia bacterium | reverse complement strand
TCCCGGCGAATGGCTCGAGGCGACGGCCGAGACGGAATTCCCCGACCTCGTCGTGCAGCTCCCCGAGTTCTTCGACTCCCCGAGGTCGCCCGACGTGTTCGTCTCACCCAAGGACGGCTACGGATTCACGAAGGGATACGTCGCCGGCCACGGCTCGCTCTCGCGGAGCGAGACCGTCGTCCCGCTCCTTTTCGCGGGCCCCGGCGTGACGCCGGGCGTCCGCCACGCGGCGCGGACCGTGGACCTCGCTCCGACCCTTCTGTCGTATCTCGGCGTGGCCTACGACCCGGACGAGATGGACGGCGAGGACCTCGAGGTCGCGCCTCGAGGCGTCTCGAAACCGCCGCCGGTTCCGCCCGCGCCGGGCGGCGACTGACCGGCGCTCAACGCGGCAGGCGCCTCACCCGCAGGGTGTTCGTCGCGCCCTCCGCCTTCGCAGCTCCCGAGATTTCGACGACGACCGCGCCGGCGAGGCCCGGCAGCCGGGACAGTACGGCGTCTCCGGCGCGAATCAGCGCCTCGACGCTCCGCGCCTCGGGGACGCGGAAGGACGTGACGTCGCGGAGCAGCGTCAGTTTCTGCCGTACCGGCTCCCGCGAGGTGAACGCGAGCACCGGAATCGAAAGAGGATTCTTCGACACGAGGCGCGCCGTCCGCCCCGACTCCGTGTAGACGACCATGGCCGCCGCGCGCGCGTCGCGCGCCATCCCCGCCGCCGTGTGCGCGACGACCGCGGCGAAATCGCCGGCCGGAGGGCGCGACACGTCCGCTCTCACGAAGCCCGCGTCCGGCAGCTCGGCCTCGCGCGCGATCTCGGCCATCGTCCGCACGGCCTCGACGGGCCACGCGCCCACGGCCGTCTCGCCCGACAGCATCACGGCGTCCGCTCCGTCGTGGACGGCGCCGGCCACGTCCGACACTTCCGCGCGGGTCGGCGTCGGGTCTTCGATCATGGATTCCAGCATTTGCGTCGCGACGATCACGGGGACGCCGTACCGGCGGCCCGCCGCAAGAATCTCGCGCTGGGCGCGCGGCACGTTCGCGAGACCGATTTCCACGCCGAGGTCTCCCCGGGCGACCATGAGGACTTCGGAAACAGCCGCGAGCTCGTCGAGAGCGGCGAGGGCTTCCTTGCGCTCGATCTTGGACACGATCCAGGGGCGACGCTCGGGTGCGACGCGGGCGAGAAGCCGGCGAAGGTGCGCGACGTGCGCCGGACTCCGCACGAACGAGAGCCCCACGAAATCCACTCCGGACTCGAGGCCCTCGGCGAGATCCCGCCGGTCCTTCGCCGTGAGCGCGGGCGCGGACAGGGCGGAGTTCGGGAAGTTCACCCCGGCCCCGCCCCTCACACGTCCCCCGGTCTCGACCGTCGCGAAGAGGGCGCGCCGGACGCGCCTTTGCACGCGCAGCCGGATCCGCCCGTCGTCGAGGCGAATCTCGGCGCCCGGCTCGATGTCCCTGAGGAGCGCCGGATAGGTCACCGCGAGGCGCGCCGCACCGCCCGGCGCCGCCGGCGGGAGAGCGCCGGGATAGAGCTCGACCGCCTGGCCGTTCACGAGGGAGAAAGGACCGCCGGGCAGCTCGCCGACGCGGATCTTCGGGCCGCCGAGGTCGAGAAGCACGCCCGTCGGCGAGCGGCGGGATCGCGAGACGCGCCGCACGAGAGCCACGAGGCGGGAAATATCGCCGGCTGCACAGTGAGCCCCGTTCAGGCGGACGACGTCGACACCCGCCTCGAGAAGCGCCGCGAGGGCCCCCGGTTTCTCCGCGTTCCGGGCGATCGTGGCGACGATCCGCGTCGCGCGCTTTGCCGGTTCGTCTCTTGCGGCCATCCGTCCCCCCTTCCTTCCGTATGATGCCCGCATGAGCCCGCAAAACCTCACCCAGGATCCCTCGGTCGCCCTCGAGAACGGCAAAGGTTCGGACCCGCGCATTCCGCAGATCGCCGGCCACGTGAAGGAGATCATCCGCATCCTCGGGCTGTGTCCCGACAAGGACCCGAATCTCGTCGACACGGACATCCGGGTCGCCAAGATGTATCTCGAGATCTTCTCCGGCCTCGACGTCGGAACACGCCCGAAGCTCACGACGTTCCCGAACGAAGAGCGCTACACGGCCATGGTCATGGAGAAGGAGATCCCCTTCTACTCCATGTGCGCGCACCACTTCGTGCCGTTCTACGGGCACGGGACGATCGCGTACATCCCGAACGAGAAGATCGTCGGCCTCTCGAAGCTGCCGCGCCTCCTCGATTTCTTCGCGCGGCGCCCGCAGCTTCAGGAGCGCCTCACGGAACAGGTCGCGGGGTTCCTCGAGGAGGAGCTGAAGCCCCAGGGGGTCATGGTCGTCGTCGAGGCCCGCCACCTCTGCGTGGAGATGCGCGGCGTCAAGAAGCCGGGTGCCGTGACGGTCACCTCGGCCATCCGCGGAATCTTCCTCCAGAAGGCCGTCCGGGAGGAGTTCCTGGACCTCATGCGGCGCCATTAGGAGGGTGCAGCAGGTCGATCGGCGAAACCTCCGGGCCGCGCCGGCGTCTTCCTTCGCAGTGAGGAGGACTTCATGAGCCGATCTCTCGCCCCGCTCGCGCTGTCGGTCGCCGCCAACCTCGCCGTGTTCGGGGGATTCGGGTTCGAGGCCCGCGCCGAGCACGGGGGCCGCCACTCGATGTCGATCGACAGCGACGCCTCCGCCTCCGGCTGCGCGGGAGTCCACGTCACCTTCCGCGGGCTCGAGACGGCGCGGGCGGAGGAGACCCTGACGATTCCGAGAGCACAGGCGCGCGACCTCGTCCTCTCCGGGGCCCGGCGCGGAGGCGTGACGGTGCGCGGCGCCGACGCGGGCGCCTTCACGATCACGGCCTGCAAGGTGGCGGCGGGCGACAGCGAAGGCGAAGCCGCGGCCCTGCTCCCGAAGATCGCCCTCCGGAACGCGGGCGGACGCATCTCGGTCGAAGGCCCGGAAGAGGGCTCCTGGACGGGGTTCCTCGTCGTCTCTGCCCCGCGCGACGCGGACTTCTCGATCGAGGCCACGAACGGCCCGGTTTCCGCGAGCAACCTCTCCGGCACGGTTTCGATCCGGACGGCGAATGGCCCCGTCACGCTGAACGGCCTCTCGGGCACCCTCAGCGTGGACGCTGTCAACGGGCCCGTCACGCTCAAGGGGGCCTCCGGCGAAGTTCGGATCAAGGCGGCGAACGGACCCGTCTCGGTCACGCTCTCGGGCCAGCGCTGGGAAGGCAAGGGACTCGACGCCGACGCCCGGAACGGCCCGCTCACGCTCCGCCTTCCCGGCGACTACGCCTCGTCCGTCCGCGTCGAAACGTCGAGCCATTCGCCGCTCTCGTGCCGTGCCGCCGCCTGCGACCGGGCTCACCGCGAGGACGGGAGAAGCAGCCGGCTCATCGAGATCGGCGGATCGGATGCGGTCGTTCGCCTGTCGTCGGTCAACGGGCCGGTCTCGATCGTATCGGCGGCGCCCCGGTCCTGACGCCCGGCTCGGCGGGACCGGGAGCCGCGGCGGCGAGGGCCGCCGCGGCTTCGAGACCCCGGAGCGTCCGCACCCCGTGCCAGCAGAAATCGTCGCCGGAGACGAGGACGACGCGGGAATCGGGCAGACGCTGCTGGAAGAAGCGCGAGTGCTCTTCGCGGAAGCGGTACGGCTCGTCGGGAAGAATGACGATGTCGGGCGAGGCCGCGAGGACATCGGATTCTGAGAAAGTGGGATAGTCGTTGCCTGCGCTCTCTTCACCTTCTAAGCAATTCGAACCTCCCACCACGCGCAGAAGATCGGAAATATAGGTTCGCGGGCCGACAGTCATCCACGGGTCCTTCCAGATGAGGTAGACGTACCGGAAGCGCCCCGATGCGGCCGCAGCAGCCTCCCCGCCGCGAATCCGCGCCTCGACGCGCTCCAGACCCTCCTCCACCTTCAAAGAAATCTTCTCCGAGTCTTCCTCCCTACCGGTGAGCAGACCGAAGTGCCGCAGGAGCGCGGGAATCTCCGCGACCGTCCTCGGGTGCGAAACGTCCACCCGGAATTCCCTCTTCAGCAGATCGACGTCTTCTCCCCGGTTCTCCTCCGAATTGCAGAAGACGATATCCGGCTTCAGGGCCCTGATTGCCGCCAGATCGGGGTTCTTCGTACCTCCGACGCGCGCGACGCCCGCGAGCGCCTCCTTCGGGTGAATGCAGTAGCGCGTCACGCCGACGAGGGCGTCCGCGAGGCCCATCGCGACGAGGCTCTCCGTGATCGACGGGCAGAGAGAGACGACGCGCACCGCTCGATTGTTCCACGGGACCGAAGACGCTAAGATCAAGTCTCAATTCTCGCCGCGGCCCGCCAGGGCCACAGAAGGGTCGCGGCCCCGGAGGAAAACCAAGAATGTCGAGCGTTCTCACCGAGACGACCTCCCGCGCCGGCGCGTCCGGCGAGACCGTCGTCAACGACTTCTCGCTGCAGGTCGCCACGGCCAACGGGTCGGGCTCGCAGACGGCCAACAGCGTCCTCATGCGGTCCATCTTCCGCATGGGCGTCCCCGTCTCCGGCAAGAATCTGTTCCCGTCGAACATCCAGGGCCTCCCCACCTGGTTCACGATCCGCGCGAACAAGGACGGTTACATCGCGCGCAAGCGCGACCTCGACGTGCTCGTCTGCATGAATGCCGAGACGGCCGACGACGACGTCCGCGAGGTGCGCGCCGGAGCCCACGTCGTCTACGAGAAGAAGCTCGGGCTCGAGAACCCCGGCAAGAAGCGTGACGACCTGACCTATTACGCGGTTCCGTTCTCGGAGCTGGTCCTCAAGATCACCTCGGCGCCCGAGCACGCCAAGCTCCGCAAGCTCATCGTGAACATGATCTACGTCGGCGTCGTCGCGGACCTCATGGGGATCGACCCCCTGGAGACCGAGAAGGCCATCGCGAAGCAGCTGAAGGGGAAGCAGAAGGCGATCGAGCTGAACATCGACGCCGTCCGGCTCGGCCTCGAATTCGCGGCGCAGAACCTCCCGGCCAAGATTCCCTTCCGCGTCGAGCGCATGAACGCGACCCAGGGAAAGATCATGGTCGAGGGGAACGTGGCCGCCGCGCTCGGATGCGTTTTCGGCGGCGCAACGGTGTGCGCGTGGTATCCCATCACGCCCTCGTCCTCGCTCTGCGAGTCCTTCATCGACTTCTGCGACGACCTGAGGGTGGACCCGGTCACGAAGAAAAAGAACGTCGCGATCATCCAGGCCGAGGACGAGATCGCCTCGATCGGCATGGTGCTCGGCGCCGGATGGGCGGGCGCCCGCTCGTTCACCTCCACGTCCGGACCCGGCATCTCGCTCATGTCCGAGTACATCGGCCTCGGCTACTACGCCGAGATCCCGGCGGTCCTGTTCGACGTCCAGCGCACGGGACCGTCCACCGGGCTCCCGACGCGCACGATGCAGGGAGACATCCTCCTCTGCTACTTCAACTCGCAGGGCGACACGAAGCATCCGCTCCTCTTCCCCGCCTCGCCCGAGGAGTGCTTCACGATGGCCCAGGAGGCCTTCGACCTCGCCGAGCAGCTCCAGACGCCGGTCTTCGTCATGTCGGACCTCGACCTCGGCATGAACAACTGGATGGCCGACCCTTTCCCGTACCCGACGGAGCCTTTCCATCGCGGCAAGGTGCTCGACGCCGCTGCAATCGAGGCGGTGAAGGAGACGTGGGGAAGGTACAAGGACGTGGACGGCGACGGCATCCCCTACCGGACGCTGCCCGGCACCCCGAACCCCCATGCGGCGTTCTTCACGCGCGGCTCCGGACACGACGAGACGGCGCAGTACACCGAGAAGCCCCAGGACTACGTGAACAACGTGAACCGCCTCGTGAAGAAGTTCGGGACGGCACGGACGATGGTGCCGAAGCCCGAGATCCAGGACCGCCCGGGCGCGACGGCGGGACTGCTCGCGTACGGCACGTCCCACTACGGTACGACGGAGGCCCGCGACAAGCTCGCGGCCACGTTCGGCGTGTCGCTCGACTACTGCCGGCTCCGCTCCCTGCCTCTGTGCGCGGAGGCGGTCGACTGGATGCGGCGCCACGAGCGCGTCTACGTCGTCGAGCAGAACCGCGACGGACAGCTCGTCACGATCCTCCGCGACGAGCTGTCCGAGCTCGCCACGCGCTTCGTGTCGGTCCGCCAGTACAACGGTCTCCCCCTCGACGCGACAACCGTGATCGACGGAGTCCTCAATGACGCACCCGCGTCCCGGGTCGGCGGCCCGGACGTGAAGAAGGGAGGGCTCCGGGCATGAGCGCGACGCCGACGACTCCGGCCGCACCCGCCCCCAAGACGAACCACATCGGCCTGCCGAAGGCCCACTACGAAGGCGGCAAGTCCACGCTGTGCCTCGGCTGCGGGCACGACGTCATCACGAAACAGATCATCAACGCGTTCTACAAGATGGGGATCGAGCCCCACAAGGTCGCGAAGTTCTCGGGGATCGGCTGCTCGTCGAAGACCCCGGCGTATTTCCTGAACCGCGCCTGGGGCTTCAACGGCGTTCACGGCCGGATGCCGTCCGCCGCGACCGGCGCCCTCGTGGCGGACCCGACGCTCCACGGCATCGGCATCTCCGGCGACGGCGACACGGCCTCCATCGGCATCGGCCAGTTCGTGCACCTCGTCCGGCGGAACCTGCCGCTCGTCTACATCATCGAGGACAACGGCGTGTACGGCCTCACGAAGGGCCAGTTCTCGGCCACGGCGGACCTCGGCGCGAAGCAGAAGGGCGGCGCCGTGAACGAGTTCATCCCGATCGACTGCTGTTCGCTCGCGATCGAGCTGGGCGGCACGTTCGTGGCCCGATCGTTCTCCGGCGACATGAAACAGCTGCAGACGATCCTCGAGGCGGCCATCGCCCACAAGGGCACGTCGGTCATCGACGTCATCTCCCCGTGCGTGACCTTCAACGACCACGAGGGCTCCACGAAGAGCTACAAGTATTCCAAGGAGCACGAGACGCCCGTCCACGAGATCGGCTTCGTCCCGTTCTTCGAGGAAACCCTGGCCGAGATCCCCGCCGGTGACACGAAGGACGTCGCCTTCCCGGACGGGAGCGTCCTCAGGTTCCGGGGCGTGGGCCGCGACTACGATCCGACCGACAGGGACAAGGCCCTGAAGACCATCCACGAGAGCCACGGAAAGCAGGAGATTCTCACCGGGATCCTGTACGTCGATCCGTCGAGGCCTTCCCTCTCCGAGACTCTCGGTGCGACCGCCGAGTCCCTGACCACTCTGCCTCCCGAGAAGCTCCGGCCCGGCCGCGAAGCGCTCGACGAGATCATGGAGTCCCTGCGCTGAGCGCCGCGGGCGCCGCCTGGACCGCTGCCGGACTTCACTTCGCAAAAAGGGCTGAGGAGCCCGCTATTTCTTTTCGCCCCTCTCGGGCTTGTCCTTCTTTTCCTTCTCGCCCTTCTGGTCCTTCTCGCCCTTCTGGTCCCTCTCTTCCTTCTGATCCTTGTCGTCCTTACCGCGGACGGAACCCCCGAGAGGATCGGGACCCGAGGGCGCGACGCGGCGGGGCGCCCGGCTGACAGCGCGCCTCTCGGGCTGGGCCTGTGGTTGAACCTGAATCTGGGGTTGAGCCTGGGGTTGAGCATGTGGTTGAGCCTGGGGCTGCGCGTGGGGCTGCGCCTTCGGCTGAGATTGGGGCTGAACCTGTGGCTGAGCCTGTTGCTGAGCCTGTTGCTGAAACTGCGGCTGAGCGTGGG
>JAMQPJ010000368.1 GCA_023717585.1 Thermoanaerobaculia bacterium | reverse complement strand
CTCCGCGGAGACGGACGTGCGCGCCGGGACGCGGCGCGACATCGAGCCTCACGATGCCGGCGTCGATCTCGACCGCGTCCTCGATGGGGACGACGGCGTCGCTGCCGGGCGGCATCGGCGCGCCGGTCATCACCTTCCATGCGGCGCCCTCGGGCAGTGCCCCCGGGACGCGGCCCGCGCCTGCGGCGCCGGCGCGCGCGACGAGCGCCGGCGTCCTCTTGACGTCCTCCGCGCGAACGGCCCAACCGTCCATGGCCGTCGTGTCGAACGCAGGGAGCGGCAGATCCGCGACGACGTCCTCGGCGAGCACCCGGCCCGCAGCGTCTGCGAGGGGAAGGGCGACCGCGGCGAGCGGCGTGACGGCGCCGAGGGCGATGGCGAGGGCGTCGTCGAACGCGAGCACGGGCGTGATCGTAGCAAGGCGGCGACGGGCGACCGTGAGTAGAATCCGTCGGTCGTGACGGAAACGCCATTCCAATACACGGGCGATCTCGGGGAAGAACCGCTTCCCGAGATCCTCCGGACGATTCATCACTACCGCGTCCCGGGGGTGGTCACGGCCACTTCCGGCGACGTCGTCAAGAAGATCTACCTCATGGGAGGAAACGTGATCTTCGCGACCTCGTCGGATCTCAGGGATTCCCTGGGCGCCTACCTCAGGCAGAGCGCGCTCATCTCGTCCGCCGAACTGCGCCTCTCGGTCGACCGGATCGAAGCCTCGCAGGGCAAGCGCCATGGGGAGCTGCTCGTCGAAATGGGCGTCCTGACGCCCGAGCTCCTCCGGCAGATCGTCACGGAGCAGGTGAAGGCCATCCTGTATTCGGTCTTTTCGTGGGAAAAGGGCAGCGTGACGTTCGAAGTCGGGCATTTCCGGAAGGACGAGCTCATCCAGCTCGACGTGCCCACGCCGCAGGCGATCGCCGACGGCATCCGCAAGCTGTCCGATCCGCGCCGACTCGTCCTGCGCCTCGGGCCGTCGTGGACTGTGTTCGAGCGCGGCGAGGTGTCCGCCGACGCCTCCGGAGTCTCCTGGACCGCCGCCGAATTGAAGCTCCTCGCGCTCGTGGACGGACGGCGGACGCTGCGCGACCTCATCACCGCCGGGCCCGGCGACGTCTCGACGAACGCGAAGCTGGTCTATGCTTTCTGGGTGCTGCACCTCGTGGCGCGCCGCGACGTCAACACGAGCGGCATCAAGCGCATTCAATGGAAGACGAGCACCGGCGGCTTTCCCGCCGCGGGCGAAGGCTCCGGCGGCTGACGGCGCCCGGCACCAGGGGAAAGAAAAGGATCCATGCCTCTTTACGAATACCAGTGCGTGAAATGCGGCAAGAAGTCGGAGTTCATCCGCAGCTTCTCCGACCCTCACGAGACGAAATGTCCCCGCTGCGGCGGTGCGCTGAAGAAGCTGCTTTCCTCTCCGGCGTTCCAGTTCAAGGGCTCGGGCTTCTACGCGACGGACTACGGGAAGTCGGGCGGCTCGACGAACGAAGACTCGAAGGGCGAGAAAAGCGAAAAAAGCGAAAAAAGCGAAGAGAAGAGGGAATCTTCGAAGGGTGAAGAGGGGAGCGGCGGGAGCGAGTCGGGGGGCGACCCGGCGGCGGCGGGAGGGAAAGAGGGAGATTCTTCGAAAGGGGAAAGAGATTCTTCGAATGGGAAGAAGGACAGCGGCGGCGGCGAAACAGGCGCGGCTCCGTCATCTCCCTCAGGACCGTCCTCCCCCGCGCCTTCTAAGAAGAAAAGGGGCCGCGCGAGATAACTTCAGCGTTCCTCGCGTGCGCCGGGCGCGACCTCGGGGTGTTCTCCCGCTAAACTCTCTCATGCAATCCCGCGCCCTCACTGGCGCCCTTTCGCTCGCCGTCGCGCTCGCGGCGTCCGCCTTCGGGGCGGCGCCGCGCGGGCCTTCGCCGCGCGGGGCGGCGGGCTCCTGGTATCGCTACCCGCTGCCGGGCGCGGAAGTGAAGTCCCTCATCGCCGATCCGGCCCTGCCGGGCGTCTTCTGGGCGGGCACGGCGCAGGGGGGCATCTACAGGTCCCGCGACGGTGGCGTGTCGTGGACCTCTCCTCCCGGCGGAGCGCCGTTTCCGGGCTACGCGGTCACGTCGCTCGCCGCGGATCCCGGCCGGCCCGGGGCCGTCTGGGCCGGACTGACGGGCGTCGTGAAAGGCGGACTCCTCGCCCGCTCGACGGACCTCGGAAAGACGTTCGAGGTCGTGCGGCGCTGGGAAGACCGCGCGGGCGCGCGCGTGGTGGCGGTCACTCCCCGGG
>JAMQPJ010000361.1 GCA_023717585.1 Thermoanaerobaculia bacterium | reverse complement strand
CAGGTCCAGGTTCCGAGGCCGCCGAAGCTGGGGCGGAAGTCCCCCGGCGTGCACTTCGAGAACTTTCCGAGCGCGACGCCCGCGAGGCCGGCGAGCTTCCCCGAGAGGAGGAAGCCGGTCAGCCAGCGGTCGATCCGGTACGGGTCCTCGTCCACCTCCTCGAGGAAGAGGATCCGCCCCTTCAGCTCCGGCTCGAACGGCGTTCCGACGAGCGTCGCGAAGACGCTGATGTTCCCGCCGACGAGCCGCCCTTTCGCCTTCCCCGGGGCGAGCCTGAAGACGCGGTTCGAGCCGTCGGGCAGTCCCTCGCGCGGCGGGGTCTCCGGCAGCCCGGCGATCCGCCCCGACGCTCCGTCCATCACGGTCTTCTTGAACGCCGCGAGCGCGTACTCGGACATCGGCCCCGCCATCGGGCCGTGGAACGTGACGAGGCCGGTCAGCCGGTGGAGCGCGTTCAGGGTCCCCGTGATGTCGCTGTAGCCGATGAACGGCTTCGGGTTCTTCCGGATCGTCTCGTAGTCGAGGTACGGGAGGATCCGCGACGTCCCGTACCCGCCGCCGAGGCACCAGACGGCGTCGACCTTCGGGTCTGCGAACGCCGCGTTCAGGTCGGCGGTCCGCTCGGCGTCGCTCCCCGCGAGGTAGTGGGTCTTCTTCCCCGCGTTCGGCATCAGCTTCGGCGTGAAGCCGAGCGCCTTGACGACCTCCACCCCGACCTCGTTCTCCTCGTAGTCGAAGGAGGGCGAGGCGGGGCGGACGAGCGCGACGGTGTCGCCGATCCTCATCGCCTTCGGAAAGAGCGGCTCTGGGGGCTTTTCGGCGTAGCGGGAGAGCGCGGCCTGGGCCGACAGGGGAAAGCCGGCGATGAGGGACGCGAAGGAGACGTCTTCGAGGAACGCCCGGCGGCTTTTCAGCATGCCGCGGATTCTAGCGGCCGAAGGCGACGCTCCCGAGGGAAAGGCTCCCCATCTCGAAGCCCTCGAAGACGGAGCGGGCCCGGTCACCGTCCGCCGCGCCCAGCGCGAAGAAGATCGGGTCGAAGTGCTCGGTCGTCGGGTGGGCGCGGGGCGCGTGCGGTGCCTTTTCGCGATAGCCGAGCAGCGCCTCGGTGTCGCCCGCCCCGAGCCGTCCCCGGACCCACGCCTCGAATTCCGCGGCCCATCCCGGAGGGGGCGCGTCCCGCTCCTCCCACTCGAGGAGCCGGAGGTTGTGGACCATCCCGCCGCTCCCGAAAAGGAGGATCCCTTCGTCCCGGAGCGGCGCGAGCGCTCGCCCCGCGGCGAGGACCGAAGCCGGCGTCCTCGGCTGCGGCAGCGAGACCGCCACGATGGGCACGTCGGCTTCCGGCGCGAGGAGCCGGAGCGGCACCCACGCCCCGTGGTCGAGGCCGCGCCGCGGGTCCGTTTCGGCTGCAATGCCTGCATCGCGAAGGAGACCGACGATCCGCGCCGCGAGCGCCGGCTCTCCCGGCGCGGGGTACTCGATCTCGTAGAGCGGCGCGGGAAAGCCGGCGAAGTCGTGAATCGTCTCGGGACTCTTCGTCGACGTGACGAGCACCGGGCCCCATGCCTCCCAGTGCGCCGAGACGACGACGGCGGCGGTCGGGCGCGGAGTTCCCGCGGCGAACTCCCGGAGCGCCGCCCCCCACGCCGTCTCGCGGAGCGCGAGGTCCGGCGCGCCGTGCGAGACGAAAAGCGCTGGCACCTTCATTGCGGGAATGGCGACGGTGCGAGGGAGCGCGACATCCACATGTAGCTTCCGTCGCTCGTGCCCAATCCGGGTGCTGCGCCGTCGTTGACGACACCGTAGGTGATGAACTGCTGGCTCACCAGCCCGCCGCTGCGAATTCGGGCGTATCCGTTGGAGACCCCGAAGCCGGACAGAACGGCGTTGATCTGCTTCCACTGCGGACCGACGTAATCGAGCTGGACGCCGACGGTCCCGGCGAGAGCGCCCGTCGCTCCGTCGAAGAGATCGGCTGTGACGTTGAAGAAGCCGAGGCCCGGGCCGGCGTATTCGTCCCTGATCGTCGCAAAGGCGAGATTCGACCGGGCGCTATCGTCCTGCCGAAGTCCGTAAACCCAAGCTTCGTTCCAGACGGCTTCATTCGATGTCGCGGCGTTGTAATAGAGCCCGTAGCTTCCTCCGCCGGGAGCAGCCGCAAATGTCCGAGCGCCTGCATGAAATCCGGTGGGCGCTCCGCCGACGACGGAGACGGGGACCGACGTTGCCGGAGGCGCGGTTCCCTCGGAGACGAACGGGAGGAAGTCGGAAATGAATCGTTGCTCCCCCGGCTGGAGCGTCAACAGCTTCGAGCGGCCGAGCCGAAGCGACAGAGGTGACGATCCGGCATTCGTCAGGACGGCCTCCGTCGAAAACGCTCCGGTCGAAACCGCCACCGGGAGCATCAGCAAGTTCGTTTTCCTGCCCAGGGCCACTGGCGGCACGAACGAGCCGTCGTTCGTGACGTTGTCGTTCACGACGGCGTATGCGTAGAACGGGTCGGTCCCGCCGATCCGCTCGACGGTCGCCCAGCCGTTCGTCATTCCGGCCTGCTGCAGGACCTGGTTGAGCTGCAGCCATTGCCCCGCCCCGAGGGCCACGG
>JAMQPJ010000339.1 GCA_023717585.1 Thermoanaerobaculia bacterium | reverse complement strand
GCTTCTCGAGGCCAGGGAGATTCCTTTGAATGGAGAAGAGAAGGGGAGAGACCGGATTCGATTTGTCGAAGGCTGTCTTTTCTTCGAGCCGGATGCGCGGCGGGCGTCGGCGCGTTTCTTCGAATGGTTGAAGACGGTCGGAGAGCGGGCGGGAGGCGACGCCGCGCTTCCAGCGGTTACTCTCTGCACGCCGGAATACGGAGATTTCTTAGAAAGTAATAGGGAGAGAGAGAAAGAAGAAGAGCGAGAGGAAGGGGGAGAGAAGGAGCGGCAGATCGAGCGTTTCGGCGCCGCGGGTCTGTTTGAAATCGCGCGCGACGTCGCTCGAATCGCGTCGACGGCACCCGATCCCTCTTCCCCTTCTAAGCAAATCTCTCTTTCTTATCTTTCTTACGTTGCGCGAGACATCACAGGCGCGGTCGCGGCCGTGGTGCTGGAATCTCCGTCTTCCTAGCGATTCCTCTTTTCCAAAAGCAGCTCGTCGGGTCGGGGCACCGTTGGAATCGGCTCGTTCGGGAGGGGCGCCAAGCGGCCCGAGCCGCCGCCCGCGGCGCAGGCTGCACGCCACCGCTGGACGGCGGCGCGCAGCGGAGCGGGGCCGGGGTCGTGCGCGAGGGCGTCGTCGAGAAGCGTGCGGGCGCGCGCGCGATTTCCATTTCGAGCCTCCAGCTCGCCGAGCTTCGCCGTCGCCTCGGCGAAGTCCGGCGCCCGCTCGTGGGCGCGTTCGGCTTCCCTGAGCGCCGCATCGAGCCAGCCGCGTTTGCGCTCTCGCTCGATCCGGCGCACGAGGCCGAGCGCGGCGCGGGCCTCCAGATACCGACCGTAGCCTCCGGCCGAGAGCCACGGGTCCGCCGGAAACGGGGCGGCGCGCGGCGGCGGTCCGCCGGGGCTCGCGAGAACGGCCTCGAGGTCGACGGGAAGATACGGCCCGAGCGTGTGAGGCGCGGCGGCCACCCAGGCGCGCCGGTGCGTGAGATCGAGAACGACCGAGTGAGCCGCGATCGAGGCGTCGATCGCGTAGCGATTCCCGGGGCCGAGCTCCCGTCCGTCCGCGCCCTTTCTGTCGCGCAGGATGGCGATCGCGGACGGCACGCCGAGAGAGCCGCGGCTCTCTCGCAGGAGAACGTCGAGGCGGGCACGCCTCTTTTGCGAGGTCGATTCCGGCGGCAGGGCGCGAACGCCGCGGCGGACGCCAGGGTCTTCGGCCTCGTTCGTGGCTCCCAGGAAGGCATCCGTGCCCTCGCGCAGCGCGAAAGCGGACGGGCTCTTCTCGACGACCGCGAAGCGCCCGCTCTTCGCGTCCCCGAGGAGGATGAGGTCGGAGACGAAGACCCTCGCGGAAGAGAGGCGCGCCACCGCGCCCTCGAACGATCGCTCCTTCGCGAGAACCTCCGCGAGGAGGAGCGTCATCGGCGTGCCCGAAGTCGCCGTCTCGCCGCCCGAGATCGCCTGTATCGCGACCCCGATCCCCTCCCGGTTGAAGCCGGAGACGACGCCGAGCATCCCGGAGAATCCGACGGAGAGGTACGGGATCCCTTCCGCGGGCGCGACGACCGAGACGAGCTTCTGCCGGTCGAAGATGTCCCCGCCCTCGAAATCGAAGTTGCGGGCGAGAAGGAGCGCGCCGTCGGCGCCTCTCGCGACGAAGCCGGTGCAGGCCGCCGCGAGCGCGGGTGCGTCCACGAAACGCTGAGAGACGTCGTGCAGCGCGTGCAGGTTCAGCATCCGCCGATAGGCGCTCCAGCCGGAGGGCGGGGGCACGGGCTCGTACCCGTCCGCGAGTCCGGCGATCGCGACGAGGAGATCGTCCGGAATCGCGTCGGGGAGGCCGCGGAGGCGGTAAGCCGAGAGCTGCCGGATGAGCGACCTCCTGAGGCGACCGGGGACGAGGACCGTGAAGAACTCCTCGACGTGCGTCTCCTGAGAGCGAATCCAGGGGCGGGCGAGGCGGCCGAAGGAATGTCCGAGGTCGTAGGGCGCGCCGGCGAAGCGCCCGACGAGAATCCCCGACTCCTCCGCGAGCCACGACGCTCCGATCCGGCTCACCCCGCCGAGGACCTCCGGCGCGACGTCTTCGGCGGCGGCCCGGGGCGCGGTGTCGGGCCGCCGCGGCGCACAGGAAACGAGGCACGGGAGGAAACACGAGGTGAGCAGGACCGCGACGGCCTTGACGGGCCGCGCGCGTTTCAAGAGACCTCTTCCCAGAAACGCGTGAAGAGGTACCACTGGGAGGGATACGCGCGAATCGTGCGCTCCATCGATGCGACGAAGTGAGAGAGAGCGGCGACGACAGCCGCGTCCCCCTCTGCGCCCCGCGCGTCCGCCACGCGGATCGCCTCCTCGACGATGGTCCGATATCGGCCGTCGGCCTCCTGGAGGACGAAGACCGGGAAGATCGGAGCACCGGAAGCCTGCGCGAGTCGGAAGGGCCCGACGGGGAACGAGGCCGACTTTCCGAAGAACGGCATGCGCCGGCCGGTGCCCGAGACGTCCCGGTCGCCCTGGATCGCGACGCAGAGGTTCTCCTCGAGAGCCTTGCGAACGGGCAGGAAGGCGAATGGCGACGTGTCGATGGGGAGCCCGCGCACGCCGAGCATCCGCCGCGCGTCTTCGCGGTGCCTCTCGATGACGGGCGACGGGTCGGGCACGTAGACGGCCGCCACCTTCAGCCCGAGCTGAGCGAGGAAGAGGCCTCCGAGCTCGAAGTTGCCGACGTGCGCGGTGAGGAGAATCGCGCCCCTGCCCTCGCGCGACGCCGCGACGAGACGCTCGTCGCCGGAGCGCGCGGCGAGGAGCGACCACGGGTCCACGTCCCGGCGGCCCGAATACCGAAGGAGATCGATCCAGAGGCGGGAGTGCCGCGACACCATCTCGCGCCCCGTCCGTTCGACCGCATACGCGTTCCGCGGGAGATCGAGGAGCGCCGCGTAGTTGTCGAGAATCGCCTCGCGGACGGAATCGCGCGCCCAGATCACGCGCTCGACGGTGGCTCTCGCGAGGCGCGCCACGAAGTCGGGCGGCAGGGTCCGGGCCAGCCAGCGGAAGAACGGAAACCAGAGCCCGAACGTCACGCTGACGAAACTCGAGACGATCGTCGGCTTTTCGGCGAGCGAGGGGGGCGTGGCCGGCGGCACGGCCCGAGAATGCCATGCGGACGAATCCGCGCCGAATCGACTAGGATTGAGGGTCGCGAGGAGGTTCTCGATGATCGACACCATCCGCAAGCAGCTCGGAGAGCGCGCGTCACTCCTCGACTACAAGGCGACGGGCGTCGCGGCCTCGATGCTCCACCTCCCGGGTCCGGATTTCGTGGACCGGGTGTTCGTCCCGTCCGACCGCCCGTCGGCCGTCCTGCGCAACCTGAGCTGGATGTTCGGCACGGGCCGCCTCGCGAGAACGGGGTACCTGTCGATCCTTCCCGTGGACCAGGGCATCGAGCATTCCGGCGCGGCCTCGTTCTCGCCGAACCCGGAGTACTTCGACCCCGTCAACATCGTGAGGCTCGCGCACGAGGGGGGATGCAACGCGGTCGCCTCGACGCTCGGCGTTCTCGGCGCGGTGGCGCGCGACTACGCGCACCGGATCCCCTTCATCGTGAAGCTGAACCACAACGAGCTGCTCACGTTTCCCGCGATCTACGACGAGACGGTGTACGCCTCGGTGAAGCAGGCCTTCGAGATGGGGGCCGTCGGAGTGGGCGCCACGATCTATTTCGGCACGGAGAATTCGCGGCGCCAGATCACGGAGATCTCGCAGGCGTTCCAGCGTGCCCACGAGCTCGGGATGTTCACGGTGCTGTGGTGCTACCTCAGGAATCCGGCCTTCAAGACGAAGGACCAGGATTTTCACGTCGCGGCGGACCTCACGTCGCAGGCGAACCACATCGGCGTCACGATCGAGGCGGACATCATCAAGCAGAAGCAGCCCGAGAACGACGGCGGGTACCGCGCGATCGGGTTCTCGAACAAACCGAAGGACGAGATCTACCAGAAGCTCGTTCCGAACCACCCGATCGAGTGGACGCGCTGGCAGGTCGTGAACTCGTACATGGGACGTGCGGGGCTCATCAACTCCGGAGGCGCCTCGGGAGGCAAGGACGACACGGGGCAGGCGGTCGCGACGGCGGTGATCAACAAGCGCGCGGGCGGCATGGGACTCATCTCCGGCCGTAAGGCGTTCCAGCGGCCCCGGGCCGAGGGCATCGCCCTTCTCCATGCGATCCAGAACGTCTACCTCAGCAAGGACGTCACCGTCGCATGAGACGTCCGGTCGTCCTCATCACGGGGGCGAGCGGCGAGATAGGCCACGGCCTCATCACGCGCCTCGCCGCCGACGGCGCGCGGCCCATCCTGACGCTCGACCTCAAGGCTCTCGACCCGGAGCTCCGCCGGCTCGTCGCCCGGGAGTTCGTGGGGTCGATCCTGGACCGGACGGTTCTCGAGCGCATCCTCTCGGAGTTCGAGATCGACCTCATCTTCCATCTCGCGGCTCTCCTGTCGACACGCGGCGAGTTCACGCCCGTCACCGCGCATCGGGTGAACGTCGAGGGGACGCTCAACCTTCTCGAGTTCGCGCAGCACGAGAGGCAGTCGCACGGGCGCCCCGTCGCCCTCCTGTACCCGTCCTCGATCGCCGCCTACGGCCTCCCGGACCTCGCGACGAAGTCGCGTGTCCGGAAAGTCAGGGAAGACGACTTCAACCAGCCGTCGACGATGTACGGCTGCAACAAGCTCTACGCCGAGAGTCTCGGGCGCTACTACTCGCGCCACTACAAGCAGCTTTCGTCGGAAGCGGTGAGCGGACGCGTCGACTTCCGCTGTGTCCGGTTCCCCGGGCTCATCTCGGCCGTCACGGTCCCGTCCGGCGGCACGTCCGACTACGCGCCCGAGATGATCCACGCGGCCGCGGAGGGCAACGGCTACGCGTGCTTCGTCCGCGAGGACACCCGTATCCCGTTCATGGCGATGCCCGACGGCGTCGAGGCGCTTCTCCGGCTCGCGGCCGCGCCGGCCGGTTCCCTGACGCGGCAGGTCTACAACGTAGGCGCCTTCGCTCCGTCTGCGGGCGAGATCCGCAGCCTCGTCGTAAAGGCCTTCCCCGCCGCGAACATCACGTTCGAGCCCGACCTGAAGCGCCAGGGCATCCTCGACACCTGGCCCGGCGACGTGGACGACACGGCGGCTCGCCGCGACTGGGGGTTCGCGCCGAAGTACGGCCTCGAGGCGGCCTTCTCGGACTATCTGATTCCGACGATCCGGGATCGATACCGGAAGGCGTGACCGCGACTCCGCCGCTCCTCGCCGTTCTCCGCCGCGAGCTCGCCGCGGCAGGTGCCCCCGAACGTTCTGCCGGAGCGCAGGCGTACATGAAGTCCGCGATGCCGTTCCACGGTGTCGACGTGAAGACGCTGCGCGCGATCTGCCGCCAGGTCTTCGCGAGGCATTCCGTGGCGAGCTCGGCGGCCTGGCGGCGCGACGTCCTCGCGATCTGGCGGGGCGCGAAGTTCCGCGAGGAGCGCTACGCCGCGATCGAGCTCACGGGGGAGCGCCGGGCGCGGGGTTTCCAGACGATGGCTGCGCTCCCCATGTACGAGGAGATGATCGTGACGGGCGCGTGGTGGGACTTCGTCGACGTGCTCGCGACAAAGAGGCTCGGCGAGATTCTCAGGAACGAGGCCGCTCCGATGAGGAGGGCGATGCGCGCGTGGAGCCGGTCGGACGATCTCTGGAAGCGGCGCTCGTCGATCCTCTGTCAGAACTCGTTCAAGAAGGACACGGACCTCGCGTTTCTCTTCGCGTGCATCGAGCCCTCGCTCTCCTCGAAGAAGTTCTTCCTCAGGAAGGCGATCGGCTGGGCGCTCCGCTCCTATGCCTGGACGGATCCGAAGCCCGTCGTCCGCTACGTCCAGGCGAATCGCACGCGGCTCGCGCCGCTCTCGGTCCGCGAGGCGCTCAAGAACGTCCGGCTGAAGAACGTCCGCTAGCCGGCGAGGAAGCTCAGCACGTGCGAGAAGTCCTTCTCGCCGAGCCCGGCCTTCCGCGCTCGCTCGTAGTCGGCCCGTGCGGCGTCGACCACCGGCGCGGCCGAAGGGCCGCCGCCGGCCTCGACCATGAGGCGGAGGTCCTTCTCCATGAGGGCGAGCTGGAACGCCGCGGGTTCGCCGCCCTGCGCGAGAAAATCCATCTTCGCCTTGAGATAGGGCGAGACTGCCGGGATCGAGAGGAGCCAGTCGGTCGTCTCCTTCTCCGGCAGCCCGAGTTGTTTCGCGAGACCGAGCGCCTCGCCGAAGGCGGCGAGGGTGACGCCGTACATCAGGTTGTTCACGAGCTTCAGCGCCGAGCCCTGACCCACGTTTCCGAAGCGCAGCGTTTCGACGCTCACGGCGTCGAGGACGGGCCTCGCCTTCGCGAGGACGGCCGGATCGCCGCCCGCGAGGAGCCTCAGCGTGCCGTCGGTCGCGGGCTTGACGCTTCCCGCGACCGGCACGTCGCAAAAGTCGGCCCCTTTTTCCTGCGCCTTTTCAGCCGAGCGCCGCGAGGCCCCGGGTGTCACGGTCGAAAAGTCGAGCCAGATCTTTCCGGGCGCAAGGCCGGCGATGAGGCCGTCGGGGCCGCCCGCCACGGCCTCGACGGCCTCGGGGTCCGAGAGCATCGTGCAGACGACGTCCGCTGCTGCCGCTGCTTCGCGCGGGCTCTTCGCGACGGTCGCGCCCTCGATCGCGCGGGAGCGTTCGGAGTGCCGGTTCCAGACGGTCAGGGGAAAGCCGGCGTGGAGAATCCTTCGGGCCATGGGGGTGCCCATCGCGCCGAGGCCGAGGAAGGCGACGCGGTTCATGTGCGCATCTTAAGATCTCTGCCATGGAACGCCGGGAACTCTCCGCCTCCGAGCTCGCGGCTCTCGCCGCGATCGTGGGAGCGCCACATCTTCTCGTGGCGAAGGACGATCTGCAGCCGTACGCGCACGACTGGACGGAGGACTTCGTCCACTATCCCGCGGCGGCCGCGAAGCCGAAGACGA
>JAMQPJ010000337.1 GCA_023717585.1 Thermoanaerobaculia bacterium | reverse complement strand
GGACGAGCGTCAGGCTGATGGCGTGCAGCGTGTCCCACGCCTGCTGGGCCAGGAGAACGAGCGCCAGGAGGGCCTGCGCGGCGGCGGCGGCGATGTCCCTCAGCGCGCCGCGCACGTAAACGCGAACGGGTCCGCGGCCTCTTGCGACGAGCGAGCCTCCCATCAACGCGAAGACGAGGGGAAGGGCGAGAACCGTGAGCCCGAAGAGCGTGTAGAGAAGCGGCGCTCCGGGCAGGACGGTCCAGGCGGCGCAGAAGAGCGCGAGGAGGGCCGGCGCCACGAGGCTCCGCCGCAGGTTGTCGAGGATCTTCCAGCGGCTGATGAGCGGAAGCCGGTTTCGCACGAGGCCGTGCCGCGTGGGGACGAACCCGAAGAGCCACAGGAGGATCTGCCAGTCGCCCCGCACCCAGCGATGCTGCCGCCGCGCGTGCGCCAGGACGTTCGCCGGATAGTCGTCCACGACCTCGACGTCCGAGACGAGGGCCGTGCGGGCGTAGAGGCCCTCGAAGAGGTCGTGCGAGAGGAGCGCGTTCTCCGGGACACGGCCCTCGAGCGACGCGACGAAGGCGTCCACGTCGTACAGACCTTTCCCGGTGAAGATGCCCTCTCCGAAGAGGTCCTGATACGTGTCGGACACGGCCCTCGAATACGGATCCACGCCCGTGTGCCCCGAATAGACTCGGGCGAAGAGCGAGTCCGACGCGCCGGATTGCGTGATCGAGACGCGCGGCTGGAGGATTCCGTACCCCTCGGTGACCCGGCGGAGCCGCGGGTCCACGTGCGCCTGGTGGAGAGGATGCGCGAGAACCCCGATCAGCGTGCGGGCCGTTCCGCGCGGGAGTCGCGTGTCGGAGTCGAGCGTGAGGACGTAGCGGACGGACGGGAGGATCGCCACGTCGCCGACGATCTGCGTGTAGCGCGTTCCCGTGGCCCCGCGGAGGAGGCGGTTGAACTCCTCGATCTTCCCGCGCTTCCGCTCCCAGCCCATGTAGAGGTCCTCTTTCGCGTTCCACGTGCGGGGCCGATGGAAGAGAAAGAAGCGGTCGTTCCTCCCGGCCGCGTGACGGTTGTTCAGTTCCTCGATCCCGGCGCGCGCCGCCTCGAGGATCTCGGCGTCGTCGGGAAGACTCTCGGTCTCGGCGTCGAGAAAGTCGCCGAGGAGGGCGAAGTGGACGTTCGCGTCCAGGTTCCCGAGAGCCTGTACCTCGAGGTGGTCGATCAGACCGCGCACACCCTCCACGCTCGAGAAGAGCGTCGGGACGACGACCATGGTCCGCGCGCCCTCGGGCACGCCGCCGGAAAGGTCCAGCCGCGGGAGGCGGCGCGGGGGCACGAGCCCGGTCGCGATGCGCTGGATCAGGGCGATGGCGATCTCGCTCGCGGGCAGGAGGACGAGGAGGGCCGCGGCGAGCTGGGCCCGGACGGGCGCATCGCCCGCCCAGAGAGGAGCCACCGCGACGAGGACGCCGAGAAAGGTGAGAGAGGCGATTGCCGTGAGGTAGACCGCGCCTGCCCGCGCGAAGAGCGCGCGCCCGACGCGGCCGGGGAGCGGCAGGCGGAAGGCCACGTCCGTCTCGAGGTCGGGCCTTCCTCCGCCGACGAGGTGATGGCCCACGTGCGTGACCCGTTCCTTCGGGCGGGGGCTTTCCGCGGCGCGCCGGGCGCTCTCGACGGCGCGGAGCGCCACGCGAACCTGCGCCTCGCCCGTGGGATCCGCCAGCTCCTCGACCGCGTGGCGGTAGAGGTCCCGGCTCTCGAAGTCCATGCGCCCGTAGATGCCCGCGGGGTCACGCCGCAGAATCTGCTCGATCAGGCTCACGCTCTCGACGTACCGGCTCCAGTCCATCGCCGACACGAGGCGCAGGCTCGTGATGGAGTTCGCCATGGACGCCTGCTCGGTCGCGAGCCGCTGATGCTCGGTGCGGACGGCATCTTCCGCGGTCGTCCCGTTTTCGGTGAGGCGCACCGTCAGTTCTGCGCGCTGCACGGAGAGACGCGGATCGAACTCGCGCATGTGAGAGAGAAGCTGGGCCACGAACGCCGGGTCCAGCACTTTCGGAAGCGGCACGGCGCTGTCGCCGCGCTCGAGGCGCGCCCGGATCTCGTCCGCGGCGCGGCGCCCCTGCCGGTGCGCGAGAAGCCCGTCCGAGAGGCGGCGAAGGTTCTCGAGCAGCGCGAGCTTCAGGATGCTGGGCCAGGCCCACAGCTCGCCGATCGTGAGCGGCGCCACGGTCTGATACGCCTTCAGAAAGCGCGTCAGGCGCTCGAGATCGAGGCGTCCGTCTCCCGAGCGGATGAGCTCGACCGCCATGGCATACAGCCGCGCCGTCCCGGCATGCTCGCGGGAAGCCAGCTTCGGGAGCTTGCGGTAGTAGCGCGGGGGCAGGTCGTGGCGAACGGCCCGGGCCTCGGACTCGAGCAGATGGAAGTTGTCGAGCAGCCACTCCGCGGCGGGCGCGAGCGGCTCGCCTCGATGGACGTCGTCGGCCAGCGCGAGATACGCGCTGCGCAGCCGTTCCATGTTCCTCTCGAGGCGGTCGAGATGAGCCCGGCCGTTCCCTTTCGACTCGCGCGCCAGCGTGAGGTGGGCCGCGAGGGCCGTCGCGCGCTCTTCGAGCGTTTCGAGGCTGAGAATCTCCCCGAGGAGCGCGGGGGCGTTCCAGCCCAGGCCGTCCTCCAGAAACGGCGCCTTCTCCGAGAGCGCGTCCCTGAGGCTTCTCACGGCATCGTCCCCATCAATCAGCGCGCGATGACCGCCGCGGGATCGACCTTCGCCTGGAACAGGCCCGGCTCGTGCCGGTACGAGCCGAGCGCGTCGGCGGTCAGCGGCGAGACGACTCTCAGGAGTCCCCCGAGGTTGGCGCGCGTCGCCTCGTCGATCGGTACTTTCGAAACGACCTCCACCGTGACCGCCGTCTTCGGGAAGCGCTTCGGGCCGCCCTCCCTGAGAACGAGATCCGTCATCAGCGGGTTCGGGTCGAGGACCTTGACGCCGGGATATCCGGCCGCCGCGAACGCCTGCTCCCAGAGCGGCTTCACGTAGCCGAAGTGTGTGCAATTCAGGCTCGCGACGAGAGGGCCGGTCTTGTCGGGCCTTTTCTCGAGCGCCTCGGCCACGAACTTCCTGACGTACGCGACGGTCTCCTCGCTCGCGGCTCCGCGCTCGATCGCGCCCGCGAGGCGGGGGCAGGCCTCACCGACGACGTGGTCGGCCGGAACGCCCTTTCCGACGAGGCGTTTCCTGTGCGCACCGGACTCGATCGTGGTCTTCGTCGCGAAGACGAGGGCCGTCGCATCGCGCCCGCCTTCGAGCTCCTTCGCGATGAGGTCCGCGCCGAGGCCGACGATCTCGACGGTCTCCGTCCCGCCCTTTCTCGCATGGGCGGTCCCGGGGTAGACGACCGAAAGCGTGTTGCACGCGATCAGGATGAGATCGGGCCTGTAGCGCGTCTCCATGGCCGAGAGGGACGCGTCGAACACGCGCGCCTTGTCGGCCTCGAGCTTCATGTCGTTGTAGCCGAAGGCGGCGTCGGGCTCGGCGTTCACGAAGACGATCCGCGCCGAGCGGACGATGCCGCTCGCGGGCAGCCGCGCCGCGAGGTCGGCCGAGACGGACAGGCCTCCGAGGCCGGAGTCCGTGACGACGATCGTGACGTCCTTCTTCGACTGGACGAGGCCGGCGAAGGCAGCGGGTTTTTCGGCGTTCGCGGGGAGAGAGAAGGGAGAGAAAGAGAAGAGCGAGAAAGAGAAGAGAAGAGCCATGAAGGGGAAGAGAGCGGGGGGACGAAAGCACCCTGCGGGTCGACTCATCGATGTGAGATTACTCCCCCCGTCAGGGCCGCCGGCGCTCAGCCGCGGCTCCGGGCGCCTTCGCGGCGCGCTCGACGAGCCGCTCGTCTCCCAGCTTCGTCGCAACAGCCTCGAACGCCTTCGTCGGGCCGCGCCAGCGCAGCTCGTCGACGTCGCAAAAGAGCGGCGCATCCGTGCGGAGCGTGGCGAGGTTCTTGAAAAGGAGAGCCAGCTTGCGGCTCTTCCCGAGCGCCGATTCCGGAAAGCTCTCGATGGGTCCGTGCCGATTGAGGAGCCGGGCCGCGCCGACCGCGCCGATTCCGGGAATGCCCGGGTACCCGTCCGCCGCGTCGCCGACGAGCGCGAGGAAATCCGGGATCAGCGCCGGCTCCACGCCGAACTTCTCCCGCACGCCCTCCGCGTCGCGGATCTTCCCGCCCCGGCGGTCGACCTGAACGACGCGCGTGCCGCGGACACACTGGGCGAGGTCCTTGTCGGGAGTCCAGATGCAGACCTTCTCCACGTCCGCGCTCCCGGAGGCAATCCGCGCCGCGGAGGCGAGCGCGTCGTCGGCCTCCAGTTCGGTCATCGGCCACACGGCGACCCCCATGGCCGCGAGGGCATCCTCGAGCGGGTGGAACTGCGCGAGGAGCGCGCGCTCGACGCCCTCCCCCGTCTTGTAGGAGGACCAGAGCCCGTTCCGGAAGGACTCGATCACGTGGTCCGTCGCGACGCCGACGTGCGTCGCCCCCGTCTCGATCATCTGCAGCACCGAGTGGAGGACGCCGAGCGCGGCGCCGCGGGGCTCGTCCGTGCCTTTCCGGAAGCTGCGGAGGCCGTAAAACTGGCGGAACAGCTCGTACGTGCCGTCGACGAGATGGACGATCATCTGTTCGTCACGCCCGATCACGCCTTCGACTCGGAAATGCGGCCGGCGCCGCACGCCGCGGCCCTCGCGCGGAGCAGTTCGCGCTCCCGCGCGTTCTGCGTGAGCTCGGCGGCCCTCTCGAATTCCGCGCGCGCCTCGTCCTCGCGGCCGAGCTTGTGGAGGAGATCGCCGCGCACGCCCGGCAGGAGGTGGTAGCCGGCGAGCGCGGGCTCGCCTGCGAGCGTGTCGACGATCGCGAGGCCGGCCGCCGGAGAAACGGCCATCGAGACCGCGACCGCGCGGTTCAGCTCCACGACGGGCGAAGGCTGTATGCGCGCGAGCTCGCCGTAGAGCCCGGCGATGCGCGCCCAGTCGGTTTGGGCGGCCTCGGGCGCATGGGCGTGACACGCGGCGATCGCGGCCTGAAGCGCGTACGCGCCTCTCGCGCCGCCCGCCCCGTCGGCGCGCTCCAGGGCCGCGAGGCCGCGGCGGATCAGGAGCTGGTCCCAGCGGGCCCGGTCCTGGTCGAGGAGGAGGATGGGTTCGCCCGACGGGCCGGTTCGCGCCCGCGCCCGCGACGCCTGGATCTCCATGAGCGCGACGAGTCCGTGGACCTCGGGCTCCCCCGGGGCGAGCTCCGCGAGGACGCGGCCGAGCCGGAGCGCTTCCTCGCAGAGCTGCGGCCGCATCCAGTCGTCTCCTGCCGTCGCGGCGTAGCCCTCGTTGAAGATCAGGTAGAGAACCTCGAGCACCGACGACAGGCGCGCGGCCCGATCGTCCCCGCGGGGCACTTCGAAGGGGACGTGCGCCTCGGCGAGGACCCGCTTCGCCCGGACGATCCGCTGGGCCACGGTCGCCTCGGAAACCAGGTACGCCCTCGCGATCTCCGGCGTCGTCAGGCCGCCGAGCAGTCGAAGCGTGAGCGCGATGCGTCCCTCGAACGGCAGGATCGGGTGGCACGCCGTGAACACCAGCCGCAGGAGGTCGTCGCCGATGTCGTCGTCGAGCGCTGCCTCGAGCTCCCGGACCCCGCTCTCCCGCCGGGATTCGAGATCGCGCCCGAGCTCTTCGTGCTTTCGCCCGGCCGTCCGGTCCCGGCGCATCGCGTCGATGGCCCGGTTCTTCGCCGTCGCCATGAGCCAGGCTCCGGCGTTTTCCGGCACGCCCGCTTCCGGCCATTTCTCGAGCGCGGCGACGAGAGCGTCCTGCGCGAGGTCCTCGGCGAGGCCGACGTCGCCCACCATACGGGCGAGGCCGGCGATGATCCGGGCCGACTCGATACGCCAGATGGCGTCGATCGTGCGATGCGTCTCGGAGCCGGACACGGAGGCGAGATTAGAGCATCCCGCCTCCCGCCCGCGAAGGCTTCGGCGTGAGCGGCGGTCCGCCGCGGGAGGCCCCTGCTAGCGCTTCTTCTTCATCTCCTTCGCGATCGTGATCTTGAATC
>JAMQPJ010000336.1 GCA_023717585.1 Thermoanaerobaculia bacterium | reverse complement strand
ACGACCGGCTGGCCGGGGTCGCGAGAGACGGAGAGGATGGTCGCGCGGTGTTGATCGTCGATGTGATAGCTGCTCTGGAAGAACTGCCAGCCGCCGTAGGAGAGCGGCTTGTTCATCTCGATCACGAAGGGTTGCGGGTCCGCGGCGCCGTCGAGCACCTTCACGCGGCTCCGGAACATCGCCGGGCGCTGCGTGCCGGGGTAGACGTCGATCTCGAACCTGTCGAGATGGACGGCGAACGGAAGCCGGATCTCCGAGGGCGCGCCGGCGGCGCCGGCCCTCGCGACGACGCCGTTCTGGTGCCCCTCCTGGATCTCGAGCTGCCCCTCCTGTTTGAAGAGCACGGTCAGGACAGCGCCCGCGAGTATCAACAGGATCGACAGGTGCGTCACCGCGAAGCCGATCCGCCAGCGATTCCGGGGGAAGCGGTCGACGAGCGCGCAGATCGCGTTGAGGGCGAAGAGGCCCTGCAATGCGAAGAACCATGGCGCCTCGTAGACGCCCTTCGCGGCCTCGGCGCCGCGCAGGGACTCGAGGATCGTGCCCGCCGAAAGGACGAGGCCGATCAGGAGGATCAGGACGACCGTCAGCTTGAGGGACGCGAGGTTCGACAGCAGATTGCGCATTCGTGCTCCGGTCCGCGTCCCAGTGACACGGAGCACGAGGCTAACCTGTCGCCCGGGCCGGCCTCAAGATGCGAACGGACCCCTACATCCGCACCAGGACCGGTCCCTCGAGCCGCCTGGGACACGGTCTACTTCAGTTTCGCGATCTCCCCGCTGATGCGCTTCTTCTGGTCCTCGGGGGCCATGGCCAGCGCCTTCTCGTAGTTCTCGCGCGCGCCCTTCGCGTCACCGGACTTCTGGAGCCCCTCGGCGAGGCTGTCCCAAACGTTCCACGACTGCGGATAGTCCTTCACGTTCTTCCGGAAAGACTCGAGAGCCTCGGCGATCTTGCCTTCTCCGAGAAGCTGGTACCCGAGGTTGTTCACATCGGCTTCCTTCGCGAGCGGCAACGCCTCGGCGCGCAGCGCGGCGGCGGCCTTCGCGTCGCCCTTCTTCTCGAGCAACGCCGCCTTCGTGCGGAGGTTCGGGAAGGTCTTCTGCATGGAGATGGACCGGTCGGCCCACGCGAGGGCCTCGTCGGTCGTGATGTCGTTTCGCATGCACCACGCCGCCGCCTGGTTCCAGCCCTGCCAGGAGAAGCGCGGCAGGCCGCGCAGCTGCTCGCGAATGCTCGCGAGCGTCACCGCTTTCGTGTCGACCTTGATCGGAACCGCAACGCGCACCTTTTCCCAGCGGAGGGACAGCACCGTGGCGTCGTTCGCGGGGTCGTCGAACGTGAAGGAGAGCCGTTCGACGAAGTCCGCCGGCTCGGGCTTCACGGCGACGCGGGCAACGTCCTCCTTCTGGTCATAGGTAAAGCTCCCCCAGGCCTTCGACTGGGAGCTCAGAATCACGGTCCATTCGGCCTCCGAGGGCAGGATGTGCACGCCGTACGTCCCGGCGGGAACAGCCTTTCCCCCGAATGTGAAGGGCGTGGACGCCGAGAGGATCGTGTTCTCGTTCGCTCCGGCCCGCCAGACCTCGCCATAGGGCACGAGCTCGCCCCAGATCTTTCGCTTGTTCACGGCGGGGCGGTGGTACGCCACCTTGAAGTCGCTCAGCCCCACCTTCTGGCTGACCGACGCCTTCGGGCTCCCGTCCGGAAGGACGAGCGGGATCTGGGCGAGGGCCGCCGGGGCGAAAGCGAGAAGCAGAGGGACGAAAGCGACGAGTGCGGTTCGGGCGCGTTTCATGTGATGGCTCCCTTCGTGTGAGGTGTTTTCCTGGAAGGTGAATACGGAGGGGACACCATGCGGGTTTCCGCGTCGCACCAACCACCGCCGCGAGCGCCGGCGACCCCTGCCCGGCCGCCCATATTCCCTTCTAAGAAAGCCCTCTTGTCCCTCCCTCTTTCTCAGAGAATCTCCTTCTCTTCCTCTTTCTCTCTACCTTCTCAGAAATCTTCTCTTCTCCTCGAGCTTCCCGTCGCGCAGCGTGTAGAGGCGATCGGCCGCGACGGCTTCGAAGCTCGCGGAGGGCGCCGTCTGGCCCGGAGGGATGACCTCGACCCTCGCGGCCGTCGCGTCGCCCAGCCCGAAATGCAAGGGCATCCAGGCGCCC
>JAMQPJ010000332.1 GCA_023717585.1 Thermoanaerobaculia bacterium | reverse complement strand
CTTCTCTTTCGCCCCGGCGGCGAGGTGCCGGAGGTCATTCGGGGTCCGCTCGAGCGAGCGGGCACGGAGGTTCTCATTGCGCGCTCGCTCGAGGAGGCCGGCACGCTTCTGAACACTTCCCTGCCGGACGTCCTCCTCATCGTTCCCCCCGGCACGGCGGCGGACGCGGCGAAGCTCCTGGCCGCTCTTCCCCAGACGGTCGTGCCGCCTGCGGTCTTCGTCCTCAGCGACGATGCAGCCCCGCGCCGCCCGCTCGCACTCGAGACGATCGCCCGCAATCCGTGGAACAGGGCCACCGCCGCGCTCGTCGACGGTTCGGACGACCCGGCCGCGGCGATCCTCCTCTCCCGGGTCCAGCTCACCTCCATCCTGGAACTGTGGGAGCAGCTCGCGGCCGAGGGGCGCGACTTCGTGGAACACGCGCTTCGGGCCCTCTCTCTCTCCCTGGATGCGTCGCGCGTCAGCCTGTTCCGCTGGAAAGCGGGCTCGGCCGTCGCCACTCTCGTGGGCTCGAGCCTCGGGTCGGGAGTCGTCGGGCGCGAGGTCGAGATCGCGCGCTATCCCGAGCTGCGCGCGGCCGCATCGCGATCCGGCCCGGTCCTCGTGGAGGAAATCGACAGTGATCCCCTCATGGGCGAGGCCAAGGGTTTCCTGGAGGGAGCGCCGATCCGGTCTCTGCTTTGCCGGCAGCTTCCCGGCGAAGGCAGCGATCTCTACCTCCACGCGGTCCGCGAGCGCACGCCCTTCGGCCTCGTGGACGTCGCCCTGCTCGGAGCCGTCGCCCGCCTGCTCCGGGCCGCGCACGACCAGGGGCGCCCACGCGAGCCTCTCGAGAAGAACCCCGACCGCAAGCGCCTGCGCACCGTGCAGCGCATCCTGACCGGGATCCCGGACGCGACGGCGATGGTCGGGCCGACGGGCGAGATCCTCATCGTGAATGCTCCCTTCTGCGCCCTTTCGGGACGGCTCGAGTCCGAGCTGATCGGGCTCGACTATCACGCGCTGCTCCGGCAGCCGGTGCCCGAGGACACGCTCGACGAGGCGCCACCCCCGGACGGGTCGCCGCTCGCGCGGGAACGCCTGCGCCTTCTCACCGGCTCGGGCCAGACGATCCCCGTCGAGGTCATCTCGATGCCGACGCCCGACGAGACGGCGGGGCAGGCCGGCTGGTCGACGCTCACGCTCCGCGACCGCCGGAAGGAGAGCTTGCGCGCCGCGCGCGCGAAGGAGCTCGGCAAGGACCTCGCCGAGACCTCGCGCCAGCTCGAAACGCTCGAGGCGAGCGTGCGGGAAGCCGAGGTCATGCGCGCGCGCTTCTGGACGGCAGCCGCTCACGAGCTCCGGACGCCTCTCGCGATCGTGCAGAGCTACCTCGAGGTCGTCCTCACGGATCTCGCCGCCGAGGTCCCCGAGCGGCCGACTCAGCTCCTGAGGACGGCTTCGGACGCCCTCTCGCGTCTCGAGCGGCTCATCGCCGACGTGCTCGATGCCGCGGTCACCGGACGCGCGCGGGCCACGCTCCGCCTCGCCGACATGGATCTGGCCGAGGTCGTCCGCGGCGTTTCGGGGGCGCTTTCGGCAGCGGCGTTCAAGCGCGGACTGCGGCTTCAGGTGGACGTGCCGAAGGGACTGCCCCGCGTCAGCGGGGACCGCGAGAAAATTGAGCGGCTCCTCACGAATCTCGTCGACCACTCCCTGAGGTCGACGCCCCGCTCGGACGAGCCAGTCCTCCTCGTCGCGTCGCGGGAGAGCGACCGGACCGTGATCCGGATCGTGGACAAGGGACCGACGATCTCCTCCGAGCGGGCCGCCCATCTCTTCGACGACGTCGGGTCGGCACGCAGCGGAGGCGAGTTCGGTCTCTCCGTCGCCCGGCGTCTCGCGGACGCGATGAAAGTCGACCTCACCGCGTACGCCGAACGGGACGGCTCGAACGTGAAACGCGTCGCGTGGCCGACCGCATCCGAGAAGGGCGGAACGTCACGCTGAAGACGACCGGGCCGCTGAAGACGAAGACCGCGGTCCGACGCGCTTTCGGCGTCCTCATGCGGCGCCCCGACGCGCGCGCGGCCGCGTCCGTCGCGCGGCCCGCCGATCGGGTTCGGATCGTGGGAGGCGCCGTCCGCGACGCGTTTCTGGGAGGAAAGCGCGGCGATCTCGACCTCGTGGCTTCGCCCGGCCGCGCCGAAGCGCTCGCGCGGGACCTGGCCGGAAATGCCGGCACTCGCGTCGTCGCCGTCGGCACGCCACCGAAGCGAATCCTCAAGGTGCCTTTTCGCGAAAGAGAGATCGACATCTGGGAGGAGACGAAAGACCCGCTGACCGACCTTCTCCGGCGAGACTTCACGGTGAACACGCTCTCCTTCTCGTTGCCGGAGGGCGTGTTCACGAGCGCCACCGGCGCGCTCGCCGATCTCGAGGCAAAGCGCCTCGCGCCACCTCGCCCGGGCGTTTTCCTCGAGGACCCGCTGAGGGCCCTCCGTGCGGCGCGCTTTCTCGCGGAGCTGCCGGGATTCCATGTCGCACGACGGGCGCTGCCGGAGCTCCGCGAGGCCGGAAAGTCGCTTCGAATGGTCGCTGGAGAGAGGGTTCTCGCGGAAATCGACCGGCTCCTTTCCGCGCCGCCCTCCGACGCCGCCCGAGCGCTGCGGTTTCTCGAACGGATCGGCGCCCTTGAAATCCTCCTTCAAGGCACAGCGGCGCGCGAGCGCCGCCGCGGGATCTCTTTGCTCGGAAAGATGAAGACACCTTCGCCGCGGGTTGCGCGGTCTCTCCTCCTGTTTCCGATGGGTCCGAAGAGAGTCGAAGATTTTCTTAGAAGGTGGAAGACCAGTCGGGAAGAGCAGAGGTTGGCGAGCCGCCTCGCCGCACTGCCCCTCCGCGGTCCGCGCCGGACGCCCACGCGCCGGGACGTGGTCGAACTGCTCCGACGCTCTTCCCCATTCGAAGAAGAATCTCTTCTCTTCCTCCTCGCCGCAGGCGACCGAAGGGCGCGAGACCTCGCCGCCGCGGCCCAGAGCATCCTCCGGCGCCCCGCCTCGCTCCGCCGGATCCTCAAGCCGGCCCGTCCTCTTCCTTTCGCAGAAATCTCCTCCCTTCTCGGCCTCCCGCAGGGACGTGAGCTGGGAAGGGCCCTCGACGCGTTCGATCTCGCGCTCGCCTCGCGTGAGATCCGGGGCCCGCGGGCGGCGCGTGCCTGGCTCGAGGCCCGGCGGGCTTGGAAACCCGGCGTCCGGCTGTTAACCTAAAGCGTCCTTTCGGCGGACACCGAATACCATGGACCTCACAGAGCTACTGAAGTTCGTCACGAAGAAAGAGGCCTCGGACCTCCATCTGAAGCCCGGCCGCCCGCCGCTTCTGCGCGTCAACGGGCGTCTCGTCCCCCTGAAGACCGATCCGCTCTCGCCGAAGGAAATCGAGGACATGGTCCTCCCGATCCTGACGCCCTATCAGAGGGACAAGCTCCAGCAGAACTACGCCGTCGACATCGGATACGGGATCACCGGCGTCGCGCGCTTCCGCGGCAACATCTACCTCCAGCGCGGCACGTGGACCGCGGTCTTTCGGAGGATTCCCTATCAGATCCCGCAAATCGCGGCGTTGAACCTCCCCGACGTCCTCGACACGTTCGCCGACCTTCCGGCCGGCCTCGTTCTCGTGACCGGACCGACCGGATCGGGCAAGTCGACGACGCTCGCCGCCATGGTCAAGCTCATCACCGAGCGCCATCCTGTCCACATCGTCACGATCGAGGACCCGATCGAGTATCTGTTCCAGGACAACATGGCTTCCGTCTCGCAGCGCGAGATGGGGACCGACACGGTTTCGTTCCCCGAGGCCCTTCGTAACGTGATGCGGCAGGACCCCGACGTCATCATGGTCGGCGAGATGCGCGACTGGGAGACGATGTCGACCGCGATCACGGCGGCCGAGACGGGCCACCTCGTCTACTCGACGCTCCACACGAACAGCGCGTCACAGACGATCGACCGCATCATGGACTCCTGCCCGCCGGCGCAGCAGAACCAGGTGCGCCGCCAGCTCGCGCTCGTCCTCAAGGCGATCATCTCCATGCAGCTCATCGACCGCGTGGACGGCAAGGGGCTCGTGCCCGTCGTCGAAGTCCTGCTCAATTCGCCGAAGATCGCGAAGCAGATCGAGACCGGCGAGACGAAGGAGATCCACGAGGAGATCGAGAGCTCGGTCGCCTACTTCAGGATGCAGTCGATGAACCAGTCGCTCATCGCCCTGCTCGTGAACGGCGCCATCGACGTGAACGCCGCGATGAAGCTCTCGACGGACCCCGAAGACCTCTCCCTCAAGCTCCGAAAGCTCTTCCCGAAGATCGAAGAGCGTGGCCGAGGAGGAATCATGTCCCCATCCGCGAACGACTTCTCCGCGATTACCGAGCTCATGGACGTGAAGCGCCTCTACGAGGAGCAGGAAGACAAGTGGCGCCAGCGCCTCGTCGAGAAGGACGAGTTCATCTCGTCGCTGGAGGCCGATCTCGCGGAGAGGGACCGGATGATCCAGACCAAGGCGCAGCAGGGAGCCGAGGTCGAGAACGAGATCCAGAGGGTCCGCGCGGACGCCGAACGGCAGCGCCAGGAGATGGCCGCGAAGGTCGCGCAGCTCAACGACCGCATCCGCGACCTGAACCAGAAGCTACTCGGCACCGGCGGCGTATCCGCCGCGACGGCTCAGACGCCTCAGGGTTTCTTCAAGCGCTGAGGCTCGCGAGCCAGCGCGACTTCAGGC
>JAMQPJ010000317.1 GCA_023717585.1 Thermoanaerobaculia bacterium | reverse complement strand
GTGAGCGCAGACTGGAAGTCGGCGCGCGCGCTGGAGAGGATCTCGCGCGCCTGTGTCAGGTTCGCCTCGGCGTCGAGGACGTCCTTGGTCGTGGCAAGCCCGAGCTTCCCCCGCTTGAGGAACGAGGCGAGGCGGGTTTCCGCCACGGACACCCCCTTGGTCGCCACCTGGTCCTGCTTCCTGCGCGTTTCGAGCGCCCGCAGGGCGGACCGGATCTCGAGACCCGCCGCCTCCTCGAGGACGGCGACCACCACGCGCGCCTGGCTCGTCTTCAGGCGCGCGGAGGCGAGGTCGGCCCGCGCGGAGTTGTTCCCCAGCGGGACGGAGAAGCGCACTCCGACCGCCCAGTTCTGGTTCTTCCCGGCCCCCATGTCGGCGATCGCGTCCCCGTAATCGGTCGCGGTTCCCGCGACGCCCGCGCTCCCCTCGAGCGAGAGGGCGGGAAGAACGAAATTGCCGGAGATCTCTTCGTTGAACTCCGCGGTGCGCAACGAAGTGCGGGCCTTCGCCAGGTCGGGGCGGCGTAGCAGGGCGACCCCGAGCGCCGCCTCCTCCGACGGATCCGGGACGTCCGTCCAGGGAGTGTCCGTGAGCTCGAGCGCCGTTGCGGGGGGCAGGTGCAGGGTGAGCCGAAGCTGGTCGGCCGCGTCCTTTTCCGCCAGTTCCGCGTCGAGGAGGTCTTTTTCCCTCGCGAGGATTCCAAGCTCGGAGTCCTGCAGCTCGAAGGCGGCGAGAACCCCGGCCTTCACCCGCGCCTCGTTCTCCTCGTGGACGCGTTGGGCGACCGCGAGGGACGCCTTCCGCGTTACGAGGCTTTCCCTCGTCTTGGCCAGCGTGAGAAAGCGGTTCCTCGCGTCGGCGGCGGTGTCGAGCGCCTTCTGGTTCCAGTCGGCCAGGGAAATATCCATCGCGTCGTCCGCCGTCGTGATGCCCCGTTCCGTGACCTTCTTTCCGAATCCTTTAAGAAGCGGCTGGGAGATGGAGAGGGTCAGCTCCGGCTGCGCGATCCGGGACGCGGAAATCCCGAGGTTGTCCTTCGACATGACGTTGGTGAACGCCGCGGACGCCGTCGCGCCGGTCGAGAGGAGCTGGGCGAGCGAGGCGTCCGCGTCGAAGTTACTGGTCCGATGAATGACCGCGGACGTCGGGGCGGCTTGCTGGTTTCCCCCGCGGTGGTCCAGGAGGAAGGCGAGCGTCGGGTCGTAGATCGATCGGGCCTTCCGGATGTCGGTCTCCGCGATGGCGGGGTTGTACGTTACCGCCTGCAGGCCGAGGTTCTGCTGCACCGCTATCCTGACGGCGTCGTCGACGGTAAGCCGCTCCGACCCCGCGACCGCCGGGCCGGGAAACGCGAGGGCCCCGAGGGCGAGGAGCGCGGCCAGCAGGAGTGCCATGGTTTTCCTCATTCGTTTTTCTCTGTAGGAACCCGAAATCGCGTAAAATGTTCCTTCCGAAACCCAACCGGGAGGTTACGATGCGAAAACTGCTCGTGGTCGCGGGGATCGTTCTCCTATGCTGCGGGATCACGTTCGGCGCCGAAACCGTCCGAAAAGGAGGCAACCCCGTGGTGAAACTCGAAACGAGCCTCGGTGTGATCAAGGTCGAATTGTA
>JAMQPJ010000305.1 GCA_023717585.1 Thermoanaerobaculia bacterium | reverse complement strand
CGTCTTCCGGGGAGCGGATTCCCGCCATCGGCCTCGGGACGTGGTCGACGTTCGACGTGGGCTCGTCGGCCGCGGCGCGCGCGCCCCTCGAAGAGGTCCTCGCGCGGTTCGTCGAGCGCGGCGGCCGCGTCGTGGATTCCTCGCCCATGTACGGGCGCTCGGCGGAGGGCGTGGGAGCGGTCGCGGCGAAGCGGAGGCTCGGGGGAAAGCTCTTTCTGGCGACGAAGATCTGGACACGCGGCCGCGAGGCCGGTGTCCGCCAGATCGAGTCGTCGGAACGGCTTCTTGGATCGAAGCGCCTCGATCTCCTCCAGGTGCACAACCTTCTCGACTTCGAGACGCATCTCGCGACGCTTCGCGCGATGAAGGACGCGGGACGCGTCCGGTACATCGGCATCACGCACTACACGGCCGGTGCCTATGCGGAGGTCGAGCGCATCCTTCTCAGGGAGAAGCTGGACTTCCTCCAGGTGAACTACTCGCTCGCCGAGCGCGAGGCGGAAACGCGGATCCTGCCGCTCGCGCGGGAGAAGGGTGTCGCCGTTCTCGTGAACCGGCCGTTCGGGGGAGGTGAGGCCCTGAAGCGGGTCCTCTCCCGGGCGCTGCCCGCCTGGGCCGCGGAGTTCGACTGCACCTCGTGGGCGCAGTTCTTCCTGAAGTGGATTCTCGCGAACCCGGCGGTCACGTGCGCGATTCCCGCGACGAGCAAGCGCGCGCACCTCGACGACGACCTCGACGCGGCGTTCGGACGCCTGCCGGACGAAAGACTCAGGAGTCGGATGGCCGAGGCGGTCTGACGAGGGGCGGGCCGCTGACGCGCGCGGCGGCCTTCCGCTCCTCCAGCTCCTCGAGGCTCTTCGGCCAGTCGCCGCGGAGAAGGCGCGAAAGGGACCGGTCCTTGAGGAGCTTGCCGCCCGTCTGGCATTTCGGGCAGTAGTTCGTCTCGTTGCCCGCGTACGCGATGCGCTGAACCGGCGTGCCGCAAGCGGAACAGGGCTGCCCGAATTTTCCGTGGACGGCCATCTCCGGCCGGAACGCGGTCACTTTTTCGGGAAAGCGGTCTCCCGTTTCCCGCCGCAGGCGTTCGGTCCATTCGACGAGGGTCCCCTTCACGGCGTCGAAGAGGCGCGCGGCGTCCGCGTCCGTGAGGCGGGATGTGCGGGCGACGGGAGAGAGCTTCGCGCGGTGGAGGATCTCGTCCGAGTAGGCATTCCCGATTCCGGAAAAGAGCGTCGGGTCGGTCAGCGCGCGCTTCAGCGTGTGGTTCTCGCTCCGAAGGCGGGCCGAGAAGGCTTCGAGCGGCGCCTCGAGCGGCTCGAGCCCTCCCGGATCGAGCGCCGCGAGGGCGTCGGAACCCTCCACGAGCCGGATCCACGCGCGCTTCTTCGGACTGACCTCGGTCAATAACACCGACCCGTGCTCGAAGTCGAGGGAGAGAAGGCCGATCTTCTTTGGAATGGGGGCGAGGGCGTCCCGCCACTTCAGTCGTCCCGCGATCATGAGATGAAGAACGAGGGTCATTCCGCCTTCTAAGAGAATTACAATTCGTTTCCCAAGCCGCGACACCGCCTCTACACGCCGGCCTTCTGCCGCAGCCAGCGGGGGAGTCACCGACCGCAGGACGAACGGGCTCGCGAGCCGGACCTTTCGGAGCGTCAGGCCTTTCAGCAGTCTTTCGAGGTGTTCGACGTAAACGGTGACGTCCGGCAGCTCGGGCATCGAATGGGAGAATAGGGCCATGACCCGGACCTGCCGCAAGGCCGAAGCGACACCGTCCATCTCCCGCTCGCCGCGAACCCTCCCGCCGGACCTGCTCGCGGCGGGTGTCCGTCGGCTCGGTTACGTGGCCCTCCTTACGGCCGGGGTCAGCCTCGTCTTCGCGGTCGTGATGCGGCTCGTGGCGGCGCGCATGGGGCAGCCCCCCTACGCCGACGTCGTGCTCTTCGGCGAGGTAGCCAGCATCGTGGCGTCGCTCGGGACGTTTGCGCTCACGCGGCGCGCCGGGCTGGATCCTGCCGAGATTCTCGACCGCGCGCTCGTCTTCGAAGTGGCGATGGGTCTGCTGTTCGCGATCGAATTCCACTCCCTGCCGTCGGGCTCGGGCGCGCTGCCGAAGGGCTGGTCCTCGGTCGCGGTGTGGCTCATGGCCTTTCCGCTCCTCGTTCCCTCGACGCGCGGGAAGACCGCACTCGCGACGATCGCGACGGCCCTCATGGACCCGCTGGGCCTTCTCGTGTCCGTCTCGCTCGGCCACCAGCCGACGCCGGGCGCCGACGCCGCGATCGCGATGTTTCTTCCGACGGCGATCGCATGCGTGATCGGGATCGTCGGCTCCCGTATCGTCTATGCCCTCACGGCGGAGGCCGGGCGCGCGGAGGAACTGGGCAGCTACCGCCTCGTTTCGCCTCTCGGGCACGGGGGAATGGGCGAGGTGTGGCGGGCCGAGCACCGCATGCTCGCGCGCGATGCCGCGATCAAGCTCGTGCGCGGCGGCACCGACGTGTCGGGGCGCGAGCTGACGGCGCGCTTCGAGCGCGAGGCGAAGGCCACGGCCGCGCTCCGTTCGCCGCACACCGTCCAGCTCTACGACTTCGGGCGCTCGGACGACGGCGCGTTCTACTACGTGATGGAGCTCCTCGACGGCTTCCCCCTCGACGAGCTCGTCCGCCGATTCGGCCCTCTGGCTCCGGGACGCGTCGTCCACGTGCTGCGCCAGGTGTGCCACTCGCTGGCCGAGGCCCATGCCGCGGGCCTCGTCCACCGCGACATCAAGCCGGGCAACATCTTCCTGAGCCGTTACGGAGGCGACCCCGACTTCGTCAAGGTGCTCGACTTCGGCCTCGTGAAGACGCTGGCTGCATCGGGGGCGGATCTCACGCAGACCGGCCTTCTCGCCGGGACGCCCGCCTACATGCCGCCGGAAATGGCGCTCGGGCGCGCCGTGGACGGCCGCACCGATCTCTACGCGCTCGGAGCCGTCGGGTACACGCTGCTCACGGGCCTGCCGGTCTTCGAGAGGTCGACCGCGCTCGAGACGATCCACGACCACGCCTCGACGATTCCGATCCCTCCGTCGCGCCGGGTCACGACGCCGATCCCTCAGGCTCTCGAGCGCGTCCTCCTGGAATGCCTCGCGAAGGAGCCCGACGAAAGGCCCGAGAGCGCCCGGGCGTTGGAGGCGCGCCTCGCGGAGATCGTGCTGCCTGAGCCGTGGAACCGGCTGGAGGCCGAGCGTTGGTGGAATCGCAACGGAGGGCAGACCGGAAGGACGGCCTCGGTCCCGGAACCCGCGTCGGCGAGCGATCCCGAGGGCACGCGTGTCACGCCGCCCGCCGCCGCTGCTCTCTGAGACCAGGGGACGCGGCAGAATGCGCCCATGTGCGGTCGGTACTGGATCACGTCGCCCGCGGACGCCCTGATCTCCCGGTTCCGCGTCCGCGGCGAACCGGCGCCGCTTCGCCCGCGTTGGAACGCGGCGCCGGGG
>JAMQPJ010000259.1 GCA_023717585.1 Thermoanaerobaculia bacterium | reverse complement strand
GCCCGGCGCGGGTACCAGGGCGAGCCCGTCGAGAGCGCGCTGCGCCGCGGGCGCGGACGTCTCACGCGGGATCCGGTAGAGCGCCCATGGCAATCCGCCATCCTCCGGATCCGCGTGCGCGACGGGCGTGCCGAGAAGGCCCGCCACTGTCCGGCGGACCTCCGGAGATTCGTCCGCCGCGAAGAGTACGTCGCCTTCGGGGACCCGCGTCCAGGCCGTCTCGAGGCCCGCGGTTCCGAGCCGCACCGCGTGCCGTCCGCCGTCGTTCGGGCGGCCCAGAAGAATGTCGACGAAGTACACCGTCCGGGCGGCGCGAACCGGGTGCACGAGGATCTCGGCCGGAGCGCGTCGCCTCTCCTTCTCGATCGCTTCGGCGAGTCGCCGCTCCCCGACGCCAAAGCTGTCCGGCACGTGCGTCCCCGTGACCCAGCGAATGAACCCCGAGACATCGAGAGTCGCCGTCACGAGGACGATTCCGAATACGGCTGCGCCTCCGGCGCGCCGATGGCGCTCGGGCAGCGCCACCACGAGAGCCGCCGCCCCGAGCGCCGCGAGCGTGAGGACGAACGGGGTCGCGAGCGAGACCCGGCTTGCGTTCGCGCTTTCCGTGTCGCGTGCGAGGAGTCCGCCCGCCAGGAAGACCGCGATAGGGATGAGGAAGAGGCGTTCGACGCCCGGGCGCGCGACGCCGGCCGCCACGCCGGCCAGGAGAAAGACCCCGACGCCCGCCAGGACGACGGGACGGTCCGGGTCGCCGTGCCGGGCGATGGCATCCCCCCGCACGAAAAACAGCGCCGCGTAGTCGCGGACGTTCGAGAAGAAGGCCCGCTCAACTTCTCCCGGGGGCCGGGAGAGGATCGAGAGATTCTTCACATGCGCCGTCAGGCGCTCCGGCTGCCGCGCGTAGGTGAGCGCGAGGGGTGCGATGACGACGACCTCCGCGAGAAGCGCGACGATCGCCAGGCGGCGCACGACGCGATGTCCGGAGACCCAGGCGCCGACGAAGACAGCCGCCGGCAGCGCAAGAGCAAGGCGGGCCGAGGAATACCCCGCCGCCCCGAGCCCGAACAGGGTGCCGGACACGATCGCCCATGCGGGCGAAGAGCGCCTCCAGGCTCTCAGGCCCGCCGCCGCCGCGGCCGTCACCACCGCCGACGTGAGGACGTGCTCGCACGCCCACCTCGCCTGCGTCAGCAGCCAGAGTGACGTCGCGAGGAGGGCGGCCGCCGGCAGCAGCGCGCGCGGCCGTTCGCGCGTGGCTTCTTTCGCGAGCGCGAGCGCCGCGAGGAACAGGAGGACCCCGGAGCCCAGCGCAATGAGCCGGACCGAGGCCATGCCCCCGCCCGCGAGCCGATCGGCGGCCGCGAGGGGGAGCAGAAAGATGTGGCTCGGGTAGTAACGCATCCCGCTCGAGAAGAGAAAGTCCGGCGGCTGCATCGGCGTCGTGCCGAAGAGGGACCAGCCCTCGACGGCGGCAAGGCGCGCGCTCCGGAGGAGGTAGAGCTGGTCGATCCACGGTCCCGCCGGCCAGTCTCCGGCCCTGACCACGCGCAGGAAGACGCCGAGCGCACCCAGGGCGAGGAAGAGGGCGGCACGCGTTCGCTTCTCCACTTCGTTCACTGCGGTCCGCCTGCCTCGAACGACGACACGATCGGCACGCTGGCCGACTCCGTGAAGCGCTCGTCGAACACCTCGGCGAGGACGCGCCCGTCCATGTCGCGGGCGACGGGCTCGCCCGCGAGGACGAGCAGCGTCGGCGCGAGATCGAGGACGTTCGCGGAGGTGAGACGCACGCCCGACCGCACCCCGGCGCCCGAGAAGAGCACGAATCCGTCCCGCGCGGCATCGGGGCTCGCAGCCGGGGTCTTTCCGCGGAGAAACCGCGAGACGGCTTCGAGCGTCGATGGGGGTCCCCACCCGACAGGAGCGAACAGGCAGATCGTGCGGTCCCGGCCTTCGCGTTCCAGAATCTCCCCGAGCAGATCGTCGAGAAACCTGTAGTAGGCCAGGAGCGCGGCGGCGCGCGCTTCTGCCTCCGGGACGGAAAGCCCCCAGTAGCGCGAATCGCCCGCTGCTCCGAAGAGGCCGCTCACCTCCGCGAGGCCCGAGAGAACGACGGCCGAGACGTTTCGCGGGCCGCCGGGCAGCGCCGCGAGCGCCGCCCCGGTGACCGTGAGATCGCGCGCGGCTCCCCGGATGGGAGAGAGGCGCGCCTCGCCCGTGGCAAGCCCGTCCGGAACGAGGGCGCGCGCGAGAGGCCGGTCGAGGCCGTCGGGAGAGACGCGAAAGAGGCGCGCCCGCGCCGCGGCCTCGGCGGGAAGCGCCCCGTTCTCGGCCGTGTCTCCGTCGAAGAAGGAGTCGCTCGCCCAGAGGACGAGTCCCTCGCGCGCCGGCGACGACGCGGGCCAGCCGAGGACGGCCGCCTCGTGGCCCCGGAACGCGAGAATCTCCCAGAACGTCAGACTGCGGCGTGCCGCCGCCGCATCGGCCGCCATGTGCGCGCCTCCCGGCACGGCCGAACCGGGCAGGACGGGAAGGAGCCGAAGGGCTCCGACGGGCGTTTCCCAACGACGCGAAGACACGACGCCGTGCTTCAGCGGCCGTTTGCCCGTCGCGGCCGTGGTCCAGAGAGCGGCCCTGTCGTAGGGAGAAAGCGGAGCGAGCGGGCCGGCCGCTCCCTCGCGCAGGAGCCGCGCGACGACCGGCATCGTCCCCTCCGAGGCGTAGGCGGTGAGGAGGTCCCACGAAGCTCCCTCGAACCCGACGACGAGGAGATTCCGCCGCGGCGCCCGGAGCGGCGCGGTCGTGGCCCCGGGCGACGGGCGCTCCGGCGCGCGCCGGCCGATGGCGGGCGCGAGCAGGAAGAGGGCGATCGGGATCGAGAGCGTCCGGGCGTCGAGCCCTCCGCGCAGGGCGCGAGCCGCGAGAACGGCCGCCGAGAAAAACGCCGCCAACGCGGTCGCGACCAGGATCCGTCGGGTCCCGGAGGGCACGAAGTCGTGGAGCGTCTGCCGCTGGAACTCGACGAAGGCGCCGAACGCCGCGAGCAGCGCGGCGCCCCCTGCAGCGCCGCCACGCGAAGAGCGTCGCGCGCGCGGCAGGAGGGCGAGCGGCGAGGCGAGGAGCGCTCCCGAAGCGGCCGCGACCGAAAGCACGCGCACGACGGGAAAGAACCGCAGGAGATCCGGATTCAGACCCAGCAGCAAGTCGCCCGCGGCGAGGCCGAAGAGCGCGCCCCCGAGAGGAAGGTGGTACGCCGGTCGGCCCTCGCTCATAATCCGCGCCCGGCGAGTCTCGCCCTCTTCCCGATGGCCGTCAACGAATCCCTCCGCGTCCTCAGGACGACACACTACGACCAGCAGCACTACTCGCTGTTTCTGTCTGCGGGCTCGATCGGCCCGGCGACGGAACCGGGACACTTCGCGATGATCCAGGCCGGCGAGGGGCTGCGCCCGTATCTCCGCCGCGCGTTCTCCATCGCCGACGTCACCAAGGTGGCGGGGGTGCCCGCTCTGGAGTTCGTCGTCAAGGTCGTCGGCGTCGGGACGGCCGCGCTCGCGCGCTTCGCCGAAGGGACGCCGCTCCCGGTCCTCGGCCCGCTCGGCGTACCGTTTCCGATCGACGACCTCCAGTTGGCGGATCACGTCGCCCTGGTCGCCGGCGGGATCGGCCTCGCGCCCCTCGTGCTCCTCGCCCGGACGCTCGCCGCGCGCGGGATCGCAGCCGACCTTTTCTACGGCGGACGCAACGAGCACGACATCCTGAAGCGCGCCGAGTTCGAACGATTCCTCGGCTCCCACCGGTGCCGCTACGCGACGGACGACGGATCGCTCGGGCGGCGGGGCCTCGTCACCGACCTTTTCACGCACGCGCTCGCCGGCGGCGCGCGCTACCGCCGCGTCTATGCCTGCGGCCCTGTGCCGATGTTCCGCGCGCTCGCACGCCTCCTCGCAGACGCGGAGCTCGAAGGCTCTTTCGCGATGGAGTCCGAGATGGCCTGCGGCTTCGGCGTGTGTCTCGGCTGCGTGGCTCCGATGGCCGACGGGCGCTTCGGAACGATCTGCAAGGAAGGGCCGTGCGTTCCGCCCACCTTGATCGACTGGACCCGGTTTTGAGGCCCGTGACGCCATGACGGTCGACCTCTCCACGGCCTTCGGCCGGCTGCGCCTCAAGAACCCGATCGGAACGGCTTCGGGCACGTTCGGCTACGGCCTCGAGTTCGCGGAATACCTGCCCCTCGCGGCGCTCGGGGCGATCTCGGTCAAGGGGCTCTCGCGCCGCCCGTGCCACGGCAATCCGCCGCCGCGCATCTGCGAGACGGACGCGGGAATGCTGAACGCGATCGGGCTTCAGAACGTCGGCGTGGACGCGTTTCTGGCCGACAAGCTCCCCGAGCTCGCGCGCCTCGGCGCGACCGTGATCGCGAACGTGTGGGGAGACACTGAGAACGACTACGTGGAGGTCGTCGAGCGCATCGGCGCCGAGCGCCGCATCGCCGCCATCGAGATGAACGTCTCCTGCCCGAACGTGGTCAGGGGAGGCATGATCTTCGGGAACAACCCGGACGCGCTGGCCGGCCTCGTGAAGAGGGTCCGCGCGGCGACGCGTCATCCGCTCATCGTCAAGCTCTCGCCGAACGTGACGGACATCGTGGCGTCCGCTCGCGCCGCCGTGGACGCCGGAGCGGACGCCCTCTCTCTGATCAACACGCTCGTCGGCCTCGCGATCGACATCGAGCGCCGCGAGCCGAAGATCGGCTTCACGACCGGCGGCCTTTCGGGGCCCGCGATTCGCCCGATCGCCCTCCGCATGGTGTGGGAAGTCAGGACCGCTTTGCCGAAGGTGCCGATCTTCGGTATGGGGGGGATCGAGACCGTCGAGCACGTCGTCGAGTTCCTCATCGCCGGCGCGAACGCCGTCCAGATCGGAACCGCGAACTTTCGCGATCCTTCCCTCGCCGGCCGCCTCGTGGAGGAGCTGTCCACATGGTGCTCCGCTCACGGCGTCGCGCGCGTCTCGGATCTCGTCGGAACCCTGAAGACGCGGCCCCGGCCCGACCATTTCTTCTCATGAAGCGGACCGGCGAGGCCGCGCGTGAACGGCTCGCGGTCGCGCTGGACCTGCCCGATCGGGCCCAGCTCGTCGCCATGGCGCGCCGCGTCGCGCCCGAGGCCGGTCTCCTGAAGCTGGGCCTCGAGGCGTTCGTGGCCGAGGGGCCTTCCCTCGTGCGGGAGATCGCCGGCACCGGGACCGGCGTTTTCCTCGACCTGAAGCTCCACGACATCCCGAACACCGTGGGCCGGGCCGCCGCCGCGGCCGTCCGCACCGGTGCCGCGATTCTGAACTGCCATGCCGCGGGCGGCTCCGAGATGATGAAGGCGTTCGGCGACGGGGGCCGCGCCGCCGCCGCGCAGGCGGGCCTTCCCGCACCGAAGCTCGTCGCGGTGACGATTCTGACGTCCCTCGACGCCGACGCGGTTCACGCGGTCGGGCTCACCGGATCCCCGGGCGAGGCCGCGCTCCGCCTCGCGGTGCTGGCGCAGGGCGCCGGCCTCGACGGCGTCGTGTGCTCGCCGGACGAGATCGCGGCGATTCGCCGGGAGTGCGGGAAGGACTTCTTCCTCGTCGTCCCGGGCGTGCGCCCCAGGGGCACGGCCAAAGGCGATCAGAAGCGCGTGGCGACGCCGGGCGACGCGATTCGCGCGGGCGCGGACATTCTCGTCGTGGGCCGCCCGATCACGGGCGCGCACGACCCCGCGGCCGCCGCGCGCGCGATCGTCGCCGAGATGACTTCGGCGCTCGCGAACGTGCCCTGAGCGTCAGGGAGTCGAGGTGGCCGTCGGCAGCGGTGTGGCCGTCGGAATCCCCCCGAACGGCGTCGGAGTCGGCGTTCCCGCGAAAGGCGTCTGAGTCGGTGTCGGCGGTATCGGCGTCGGCGTCGGTACCGGCGTTCCCGCGAAAGGCGTCTCGGTCGGTGTCGGCGGAATCGGCGTCGCGGTCGGCGTGCCCGGCCCCGGCGTCGCGGTCGCGGGCACGACCGTTGGCGTGAACGTGGCGATCGTCGTGCCGAGACCTGGCGTCGGCGTGGCCGTGGGCGGCGTCCCGGTGAACGCCGCGGTCGGAGTCGGCGTCGGAAACGTTGGCGTGCCGAGAGGCGGCGGCGTGCTCACGGCCGTAAATGTCGGCGTCGGGCTTGCCTGTCCGTTAGGCCCGGTCGGGTCCTTCGTCGCAGGGCAGGCGCCGAGGAGCACGGCAAACGCCGCGGCTCCGAGACCCGGGAGCAGTCGGTGCGCGAGCGGACGCATTCAGTCCACTCTGATCTTCTCGTACCGGGCGGGTTTCCCGCCCGCCCCCGCGGCCCGGTCCGCGAGAGCGATTTCCTCGTCGAGGAAATCGCGAAGAGCCTTCATGAGCTCGATGCCCGAGGTCGCGGCTCGGGAGAGCGAGCTTCCGTGCCCCCGCGCGAGGCGCAAGGAGAATTTTCCCACGAGGTCGGCCGCGG
>JAMQPJ010000243.1 GCA_023717585.1 Thermoanaerobaculia bacterium | reverse complement strand
GCCGGCGCTTCCTCCCGGCTCGCGCGCAGAGCTGGTGCCGGCGGCCGCCCCGGAGGAAACGGCCATCGGCGCGCGTCTCTACGGCGGCGCGGCCTCGGCCTCGGTCCTCTTCCGACTCACGCAGCAGCTCCGGACGATCTGGTACTACCCGACTCCGGCGGATGCCCGACAACGCCTCGTGGAGTCGGTCTTTGGAAAGCCTCCCATGGGCGACGTGGAAGAGGCCGCGCTCCGCATGCGGGTCGAAGGCTTCTATCAGGAGCCCTGGCGGGAAGACGCCCGGGCCGCGCGTACGCTGCGCCGGCTGATCCCGGCTCTCTGTCGGGCGGATCCCCGCCTTCTCGTCGTCTTCTCGCCGCAAAATCCGTCGTACATCGCGAAAGGGGGACCGGAGCTGGCGGGCGCGAACGCGAACCTCCTCCGGGCGATCGTCGGACAGGGAGGCTCCGGCTCGTTCGTCGACCTGTCGGCAGCGTTCCCCGAGGAGCTCTTTCTCGACCACTGCCACCTGACGGCCGAAGGCAACCTCCGGCTCGCGGAAGAAATCGACCGGCGCCTCGGGAGCCACGCGTGAGCGCTCGCCTCCCGCTGCGAGGCGTCCTCCTCGGGGCCGTGCTCTTCGCCGTGTTCCTGGCTGTGTTGCTTTTCGCGGGCGACCTGTCGTCCTCGAAATTCCTCTACGTCGACTTCTGAGGCGAGCTCCGGGGAGCCAGGCCACGCTCAATGATCTTCAACACGGTCTGGTTCCTGATCTTCTTCGCGGGCTTCTACCTGGTGCTCCATCTCGTGCCCACGGCGCGCCTGCGTTTCCTCTACGTGCTCGCGGCGAGCGCCGTCTTCCATTACCACTTTGCGGGTCCGGCGGGCATCCGCCCCATCATCGTCATGGGGGTCGTCACCTACTTCGTCGGGCTGATGCTTCCGCGGATGCCTTCGGGCACGCGGGCCCGCTCGCTGGTCTTCGTCGCCGGCCTTCTCGTTCCCGTGCTCGGCCTCGTTTTCTACAAGTACCGCGAGCTGCTGCTGGGATCCCTCGCCACCATGAAAGACAGCCCGGCGCTGCCTTTGGCGATCTCGTTCTTCACGTTCGAGTTTGTTCACTACCTGACCGACGTGCAGCACGGCTCGCCGCCGATACGAAACCCTCTGAAGTTCGCCTTCTTCGCGATCTTCTTTCCCTCCATCGTCTCGGGACCCATCAAGCGCTTCCAGCCTTTTCTCGCCCAGGTGGAGGACGGTCTTGCCCGGCCCTCCCTGGAGCGATCGCTTTCGGGCGCGACCAAGGTCCTGGTGGGGTTCTTCAAGAAGCTCGTGGTCGCCGACGCCGCGGCGGCCCTCGTGGAGCTGCTCGAACGGTACCCCTCGCCCAGCCGGGCCACTGTGGTGGCCATGATGTTCCTGCTGTCGGTTCGGATTCTCTTCGACTTCTCCGGGTACAGCGACATCGCGATCGGTCTCGGGCGGCTCATCGGTCTCGAGCTGCCGCCCAATTTCCGGTTTCCCTACGCCGCGCGCAACATCTCGGAGTTCTGGCGGCGCTGGCACATGTCGCTCTCCTCGTGGATCCGCGACTATGTGTACGTGCCCCTCGGCGGAGGACGCACGAGCACGCCCCGCAAGGCGCTGAACCTCGCCGCGACGATGTTCATTTGCGGTCTCTGGCACGGGCCCGCGTGGCACTTCGGCCTCTGGGGGCTGTACCATGGCGCGGGCCTCGCCGTGCATGGCCTTTGGGAGCGGTCGGCTTTCGGCCAGAGGATCGCGCCGCACCCCGCCGCGCGTGTCCTCGGCATCGTCGTGACGGACGTCTTCGTGGCGTACGGATGGCTTCTGTTCTTCTATCCCGTCGCCTCGGTCGCGAGGTACTCCCGGATTCTTCTCGGTCTGCCGGAGGCGCCATGATGAGCCGCAGTTTCGCCGCCCTCGTCCTTCCCCCGCTGTTCGCGACCGCGGCAGAGGCCGCTCTTCCGGCGACGCCGTTGCCAAAGGCGACGCCGCTGGTAACGGCGGCCGCTTCGGCTGCGGCAGCCACGGAGGCTCCGGCTTTCCCGGCGGCGTGGTTCGACAAGAACGTGATCGTGACGAACAAGGACGGGTATGTGCACGTGTTCTGGAACGCGCAGGAAGCCCGCGGCCAGCTGACCGGTCCGGACAAGCGTGTCCTGCTGGCTCGCGTGGCCCGGAAGCTGGCTGCCGAGAAGGTAAAAGCCGGAATCGACCTTGTGAAGATGGACGTCGTCTTCGTGCGGGAGCGCGACCGGTATGGCATGCCGCGATGGGACACGCTCGAGAAAGTCGCACACCTCGAGTTTTCCCGTGAAGCTCTGCTCGAGGGCCTCAAGGAGGGGGTCGTGCCGGAGCAGGCGCAGATGGCCAGGCTGTTCGTCGTCTTCGAGGTCCGCTGATGCCGCGCCGCGGATGGGCCCAGATGTGGTCCGTCGTCGGCGGGCTGATCGCCGGCGCCCTCCTCGTGACGGTCGGGAAGGCAGTGGCGCCCAGGGATGCGCCACCGCCGCCTTCGCCTTCTCCCCGGCCGTCGCGACCCCTCCGTCAAGGGACCCCGCGGCCGCTGTATCACAGGCTCGCTCTCGTCGCCGGCTCTGGGGACGAAGGGACGGTGGACGGACCCTTCGTCGAGGCACGTTTTCAGGAGCCGGCCGGGCTCGCGGCGAGTCCGACCGGAGACCTTCTCGTGATCGCGGACCGCGGCGGGAACCGTCTCCGCGGCGTCAAGCTCGACGAAGCGAACCGGGTCGTGACCCTGGCCGGGACGGACCGGCGGGGATCCACGGACGGTGCCCTCTCGAGTGCGAGCTTCGATCGGCCCACTCACGTTCAGTTCATCGGTCCCCGTCGACTCGTCGTGTGGGATGCGGGCTCGGGACTTCTGCGCCTCGTGGACCTCGAGAGCGGGGTCGTGCGCACTCTTCGCGCGGCGGGAGCCGCCCCGTTCGAGGGCGTCTGGGCCCTCGCGGCCTCGGAAAAGGAGATTTTCCTGACGCAGCCTGGTCTGGGTCGCGTCGTCCGGGTCGACGTGGCCTCGGGCCTGGGGCGGGTCCTGATCGAGGGGGACCCGCGCATACCGCACCCCGGCGCGCTCGCGACCCACGACGCCGCGCTCTACGTAGCGGATCGGGACGTGGCCGGCGTCTTCCGACTCGCAGCTCCGGAGAAAGGCTCGTCCGAGCTGACCGTCGCGGGAACGCCGGGCCGCCTCGTGGCGATGGCCTCGGCGGGCGGCGTGCTCTACGGTCTCCGGGCCGCGCCCGACCCGCCGCTCGTACGGGCGCTCACCGGCGAGCCCGTGCCGCTCATCTCCGCCTGGGGTGAGGACCTCCCGGGTTGGGGATCCGCGAAGCCCTATCTCGAGGTTCCCGAGACCCCGCCCGTCGGCTTCGCAGCCGATCCGCGGGTCGAGAGAACGCTGTTCGTGACTTTGCCCGATCTGCGCAGGGTCCTCTCCGTCCGCGATCTCGACCAGGGAGCGCGCCGCGACGCGCTGACGGAATGGCCGGGCGAGCCGGACGACGATTCCTATCCGAAGCGGAAGCCCGCGGGGGTTTTCCGGCTCCTGGTCGTGGGGGATTCCCGCATCTTTTACGGCACCGACACGGAGCTGAAGGAACGCGGTGGCTATCCACGTGCTCTGACGTTCCCCAA
>JAMQPJ010000226.1 GCA_023717585.1 Thermoanaerobaculia bacterium | reverse complement strand
GGAAGAGGCGGCTCGCGTCCAGTCGGCGAGGGAGAAGGTCTGGATCCCGGTCGCGTGCAGGTGGACGTTCGCCGCGTACAGGATCGCGACGAACATGAGGAGCGAGCCCACGAGCGTGAAAAGGACGAACTTCATCGCGGCATAGATGCGCCGCTTGCCGCCCCAGACGCCGATGATGAAGTACATCGGCACGAGCATCACTTCCCAGAACACGTAGAAAAGGATCGTGTCGAGCGCCACGAGGCTTCCCAGCATCCCCGTCTCGAGAAGCAGGAACGCCACCAGGTAACCCTTGAGCTTCTCGATCTCCTGTCCGCACGACACGAGGAGGACGGACACCGTGAGGAGCGTCGTCAGGAGCACGAGGGCGAGCGAGAGGCCGTCCATCCCGAGCTGGTAGCGGATCCCGAACTGCGGAATCCAGGGCCGGTCGATCGCGAAGGCCTCGGGAACGCCGATCGCGGGGTCGAAGCCCCGGTACAGGAGGACGCTGACGCCGAACGTGAGGAACGACGTCGCGAGGGCGATCGCCTTCGCGGCGACCTTCCACGAACCGGGGAGGAAGGCGAGCACGAGGGCGCCCAGCGCGGGAAGGAAGACGAGCGTCGTGAGGAGGTCGGCGCCGAGCGGCTGGAGGTTCATGACATCCACAGGTACGCCACGAGGGCGGCGAAGCCCAGCGTGAACGCGAGCGCGTAGTTGCGAACGTGACCCGTCGTGAAGAAGCGAAGGAGGTCGGCGAGGAGCTCCACGAGAAACGCCGACGCATTCGCGATGCCGTCGATGAACAGCGCGTCGAATCCACGCCAGAGGAACGTCCCGATCTTCCGGAACGGCGAGAGAACGAGCGTCTCGATGCCTTCGTCCACGTTCCACTTGTTCGCGACGAGCCTGCCGAGGAGGCCGGTCCTCTCGTAGAAGGCGTGCGCCTGCGGCGATACGGCTTCGGCCGGGCCCGCCGCCCGGCCGTACCAGCGCCACGCCCAGAGGAGGCCCGTCACGGCGACGGCGAGGGAGAGGAGCATGAGGCCGAGCTCCGCCGCGTGGGACATCTCGTGGATCTCGGGGTGGGCCACGGACGCCTCGAGGAAGCGGCCGATCCGGTCCGAGCCGCCGAGGGCCGCCGGCACTCCGATGAGCCCCGCGACGACCGAGAAGGCCGCGAGGATCCAGAGCGGGACCGTCATCGTGGCCGGGCTCTCGTGGGCGTGTTCGGCGTCGCCGCGGGCCTTGCCAAAGAAAGTCATCGAGACGAGCCGGAACATGTAGAAGGCCGTGAGGCCCGCCGTGAAGAGACCGACCGCGTAGAGGGCCCAGTGGCCCGAGGCCGCGGCCGAGCCGAGAATCATGTCCTTCGAGAAGAAGCCCGCGAGCGGGAAGACGCCGGCGATCGCGAGCGTCGCGACGAGCATGGTCCGGAACGTCTGGGGAATCCTCCCGGCGAGGCCGCCCATCCTCCGCATGTCCTGCTCGTGATGCATCGACATGATGACCGAGCCGGAGCCGAGGAAGAGGCAGGCCTTGAAGAACGCATGGGTGAACACGTGGAACATGCCCGCGGAGAAGGCGCCGACGCCGCAGGCGAGGAACATGTAGCCGAGCTGCGAGACGGTCGAGTACGCGAGCACCTTCTTGATGTCGTTCTGCGCGAGTCCGATCGTCGCCGCGAAGATCGCCGTCCCGGCGCCGATCCACGCGACGAGCGTGAGGGCGTCGGGGGCGAGAACGAAGAGCGCGCTGCAGCGGGCGACGAGGTAGACGCCCGCCGTGACCATCGTCGCGGCGTGGATGAGCGCCGAAACGGGAGTCGGGCCGGCCATCGCGTCAGGCAGCCAGACGTGGAGCGGCACCTGCGCGCTCTTGCCGCACGCTCCGAGGAAGAGCAGCAGGCACACGGCGTAGACGCCGAGCGGCGCATTCCCCGCGAGCACCTGGCGCTTCGCGAGGTCCACGAACGAGAAGTCGGCCGTGCCGAAGAGCGCGAACACGCCGAAGATGCCGAGGACCATTCCGAAGTCGCCGACGCGGTTCGCGATGAACGCCTTCTTGCCGGCCGCGGCGCAGAAGTCCTTGTCGTAGTAGTAGCCGATGAGGAGATACGAGCAGAGGCCGACGCCCTCCCATCCCACGAAGAGCAGGGGCAGGTTGTCGGCGAGGACGAGCGTGAGCATCGCGAACATGAAGAGGTTCAGGTACGAGAAGTAGCGCCCGTAGCCCTCCTCCTTCTGCATGTACCCGACGCTGTAAACGTGGATGAGCGTTCCCACGAACGTCACGAACGAAAGCATCAGGGCCGACAGGGCGTCGAGCCTGAAGGCGACATCGACCGTGTAATCGCCGGCGGCCATCCACGTGTAGACCGTTTGCACGATGGGAGCGAGGCCCTCGGGCGCACGCATCGAGGCGAGCGCGTACGGCACGAGCGCCGCGAACGAGAGCACGGCCGCCAGGCCGACCGAGCCCACGCCCACGATTCCGTGGAAGAGCCGCTGGGCGTAGGGGAGCGGGGCGCCGGGGTGGTCGGCGCCGGCCTCCTTCTCCGCGCGGACCGAGCTCGCCAGGAGGGCGACGAGACCGTTCAGGAGAAAACCCGCGAGCGGGAGGAAGGGGATGAGCCAGAGCCGGTTCATCGAGCCGCCTACCACTTCAGGAGCGCGATCTTGTCCACGTCCACAGTCCGGTGGGCGCGGAAGAGCGCGACGAAGATCGCGAGGCCGACGGCCGCCTCGGCGGCGGCGACGGCGATCACGAAGAAGACGATCATCTGCCCCCCGAGGTCGCCGCGCATCCGCGCGTACGTCAGGAAGAGCAGGTTGACGGCGTTCATCATCAGTTCGATCGACAGGAAGATCGACAGCGCATTGCGCTTCAGGAGCGCGCCCGCGAGACCGATCGCGAAGAGGAGGGTGGCCACGACCAGGAACGCGCCCGGCGGCACGGCCATCGGGGCGACCCCGGGAAGCGCGCCGGTCACTCGAACCTCCGCTTGGCGAGAAGGAGCGCGCCGACCGCCGCGACGAGAAGCAGGAGGGACAGCACCTCGAAGGCGAAGAGGTAGTCGGAGAAAAGAAGGCGTCCGAGAGCCGGAATCTCGTCCGGCATCGGAATCGGCGGGCCGGCGGGCGTGCCGCGCGGGGGCATCGGAGCACGCAGCGTGGTGCCCGCGAGGAGGCCGCCGAGGGCGAGCGCGGCGAGAAGCCCGAGCGTGCGCTGGACCGGCCGGTCGTCCTTGTCCGCGGCTTCCTCCTTGAGGTTGAGCAGCATGATGACGAACAGGAAGAGGACGAGGATCGCGCCGGCGTACACGAAGATCTGCAGCGCGGCGATGAAAGGCGCCGCGAGGAGGATCGCCAGGACCGAGAGGCCGAAGAACGTCACGACGAGGGACAGCACGCTTCTGACAGGAGTCTTCTGGACGACCATGAGGAGCGCGAACGCGAGCGCCAGGAACGAGGCGAACCCGAAGACGACGAGCTCGCCGCTCATCGCCGGCATCAGATGACCCCCCAGAGGACGAGCGCGCCGGTCACGATCAGGTTGAGAAGAGAGAGCGGCAGGAACACCTTCCAGCCGAGGTTCATGAGCTGGTCGAAGCGGAAGCGGGGAAGCGTCCAGCGCACCCACACGAAGAGGAAGATGAAAACGCCCGTCTTGGCCGCGAAAACCGCGATCGAGACCACGCCTCCGAGAAGCCCCGTCAAATGCAGGCCCGGCAGCGACCAGCCGCCGAAATAGAGCGTCGCCATCATGGCCGACGCCGCGATGAGGTTCAGGTACTCGGCCATGAAGAACATGCCGAAGCGGAAGGCCGAGTATTCGGTGTGGTAGCCCGCGACGAGCTCGGCCTCGGCCTCCGGAAGGTCGAACGGCAGCCGGTTCGTCTCGGCGAACGCCGAGATGACGAAGATCATGCAGCCGAGGGCCTGCGGGAAGCAGTTCCAGAGCGGCAGGAACCCGAGGAAGGTGCCGGACGCCTGGTACTCGACGACCCTCGTCAACCGGAGCGAGCCCGAGGCGAGAAACACCGAGATGGCCGCGATGCCCATCGCGAGCTCGTAGCTGATGACCTGCGCCGAAGAGCGGAGGCCGCCCATGAGCGCGAACTTGTTGTTCGAGGCCCAGCCCGCGAGGACGAGGCCGTAGATGCCGATCGAGGTCAGCGCGAAGACGTAAAGGATGCCGATGTTGACGTCCGCGACGACGAGCGGAATGTCTCGGCCGAACAGATGAACGCTGGACCCGAACGGGATCACGGCGAAGGTCGTCATGGCGGGCACGAGGAGGATGAGAGGCGCGATCGTGTGGAGCAGGCGATCCGCGTACGCCGGGACCACGTCTTCCTTCATGAACATCTTGAGGATGTCCGCGATGGCCTGAAAGAGGCCGAAGGGCCCCACGCGGTTCGGACCCGGACGGTCCTGGATGAGGCCCGCCATCCGCCGCTCGACCCAGATCAGGTTCGGGAGGACGGCTCCCATGACCACGCCCCAGACGAAGGCGATCTTGGCCGCGCCTTCGAGGGCGGCCGTGAGTGCCGGGCTCATGAGCGACGGTCCGGCGCCGCGACCGACGGGCGCGAGAAGACTTCGACGCCGGGATCTCTCTCGAGCCCGAGGACGTCGTAGGCGGCGGCGGGGGAGATGGACGGCGGGTTCCCGACGAGGGCGTCGGAATCCCACGCGAGGCCGGCGTAGCCGGCGACCAGGCCCTGCATCCTCTCGAACACGTCGCGGGCCGTCCACTGCGTGTCGAACGCGTTCCAGCGGCCGCCGAGGTGCAGGAGCACCTCGAGGTCCGTGCGCACGACGGGAGGCGACATGATCGCCATGTCGACGCGCTGCACGAGGCCCTTCGCGTTCACGAACGTGCCCTCCTTGCCCGAGAGAGGCGCGACCGGAAGGACGATGTCGGCGGCGTCCGTCAGCGCATTGCGCGTCCGGGCGTGCACGATGAGAACGCTCGCCTGGCGCAGGATCGCGACGAATGCCGGGTCGTTGCACTTTTCGGTGAAGTTGGCGTCGGAAATATAGAGGACAGCTGGGAGAAGAGAAGAAGAAGAGGAAGAAAGAGAAGACGAAGATTTCTTAGAAGGTAAGGGGGAAAGGAAGAGGGACAGAAGTCCCGACAGAGCCGAGCCGTCGCCTTCCTTCGCGCGCTTCAGGCCGGCCGCCTCGGCGCCGCGGCTGTTGGGCGCGGCTTCCGTTCCGTATATCCAGCCGTCGACCTTGTTCCGGATCCGCCGTTTCGGCCCCGAGTCCACGACGAACTCGGGGGTGCCCACTTTCAAAGAATCTTCAAACAGCGTCTTGAGAAGCCAGGCCTCCTCAGTCGTGAGGTTTGCCGACCCGATGACGAGGATTCTCCCGCGTCCTTCTTCTCTTCCTTTCAAAGCAATGTTTTCTTTTCCCTCTTCATCCCTGGCTCGGTCGATCGCGACCTTCACCGCGTCGAGCGCCTCGCCCCAGTTCGTCTGCCTTCTCTCCGTGCCGCCCGCGACCCGGACCTCCGGCTTCAGGAAGTCCTGCCGGTTGAGCTCCTCGGCGCGGAAGCGGCCGTAGTCGCACATCCAGAAGTCGTTCACCGCCGGGGCGACCCGGGGAAGGAAGCGGTAGACGACCCGGTCGCGGTGCTCGATCGAGATGTTGCAGCCGATCTCGCAGCCGTCGCAGACGGAGCGCGTCTTGTCGAGCCACCAGACGCGCTTTCGGAACCGGAATTCCTTCGTCGTGAGCGCGCCCACTGGGCAGACGTCCGCAGCGCAGGCGGAGAGGTCGTTGTCGAGCGCCTTTCCCTCGTGCGTCCAGACGATCGTGTGCCCCCCGCGCTCGATGAACGCCAGCTCGCCCGTCTGCGTGATCTCCTCGCAGAAGCGGATGCAGCGCGTGCACTGGATGCAGCGCGTCATGTCCGCGATCACGTGCGGGCCGATCGGAGTGCGGTCGTAGCCGGGGAACTGGCGGCGCGGCTCCGACGTGCGCGAGACCGGCAGGCCGGCGCCGAAGGCGTTGTCCTGCAGCTTGCACTCGCCCGCCTGGTCGCAGATGGGACAGTCCAGCGGGTGGTTGATGAGAAGGAACTCCATCGTGGCGTTGCGGGCCGCGAGGGCCTTCTCGGTCGACGCCTTGATGACCATTCCGTCGCGGACGGGCACCGTGCACGACGCCTGGATCTTCGGCACGCCCTCGACCTCGATCATGCACATCCGGCACTGGCCGACGATCGACAGCCGCGGGTGATAGCAGAAGTGCGGGACCTCGATGCCGGCGGCGCGGCACGCCTCGAGGGCGTTCGCGTCGTTCGGGACTTCGACGACCTTTCCCTCTACCGTTACCTTCGCCATTACGAATGAATTCCTGCGGCCGTGCGGTCTGCAACGGCGGCTGTCACATCGGTTGGAGCCGCCAGATCGAAGCCCGAGTCTTTGGATTTCGCGATGTACGCCTCGAACTCCCCGCGGAACTTCGTGATCCCGGAGATGACGGGCGCGATCGCGGCGTCCGCGAAGACGCAGATCGTCATCCCGTTCCCCATCTGGTTCGAGATCTGGAGGAGGAGGTCGAGATCGGATTTCTTTCCCTCGCCGTTCACGACGCGCTTGAGCATCTTGTGGAGCCAGGGCGTGCCCTCGCGGCAGGGCGTGCACTGTCCGCAGGACTCGTGCGCGAAGAACTTCGCGATGTTCGTGACGGCCTTCGGGATGTCGGTCGTTTCGTCCATCACGATGATCGCGGCGGAGCCGAGCATCGATTTCGCGGCGGCGACGCCGTCGAAGTCCATCGGGAGGTTCTCGACCTCCGTTGCCGTGAGCATCGCGGCCGAGGCGCCGCCCGGAATGACCGCCTTGACCTTCCGTCCGCCCTTGACGCCGCCCGCCATCGCGAGAAGGGTCTCCCAGGGAACGCCGAGGGGCGCCTCGTAGACGCCCGGCTTCTCGACGTGGCCGGAGACGCAGTAGAGCTTCGGGCCGGTGTTCTTCTCGTTCCGGCCGATCGACTTGAACCACTCGGAGCCGCGGTCGACGATGTGCTTCACGCAGCAGAGCGTCTCGACGTTGTTCACGACGGTCGGACAGCCCCAGACGCCGGACACCGCGGGGAAGGGCGGCTTGATCCGGGGGTGGCCGCGCTTGCCTTCGAGACTCTCGATGAGCGCCGTCTCTTCGCCGCAGATGTAGGCGCCCGCGCCGCGGTGAATGGTGATGTCGAGGTCCAGCCCGGAGCCGAGGACGTCCTTCCCGAGAAAGCCTTTCGCGGTAGCCTCGGCGACGGCCTTGTTGAGGAGCTCCGCCACGTGGACCATCTCGCCGCGAATGTAGAGGTATGCGTGCTTCACCCCGAGGGCGAAGCTCGCGAGCATCATTCCCTCGAGCACCTGGTGCGGGTCGACCTCCATGAGGAGGCGGTCCTTGAAGGTGCCGGGCTCGGACTCGTCCGCGTTGCAGAGCAGGTAGACCGGCTTGTCGCCGCGCCTCTCCTTCGGCGGAACGAATGTCCACTTCAGGCCGCAGGGGAAGCCGGCGCCGCCGCGGCCGCGCAGGCCCGACGCCTTGACGAGGTCGGTGACCTTCGCGGGCGTCCACTCCCCCGATTTCATCCCCCCGAGCACTTTCTGCCAGGAGGCGTAGCCGCCGTCCGCGAGATAGGTGCCCAGGGAGGCCGAATCCGGCTTCCCCCGCCGGGCGAGAAGGACCGGTTCGATGGGGGCGAGGCCGCTCATTTCAGGTCCCCGAGGAAAGCGTCGAGCTTGTCTTTCGTGATCACGAAGTAGTCGTCATCGTTGACCATGACCGCGGGCGCCTTGTCGCACTGTGCGAGACACTCCACCTCGACGACGGTGAACTTCCCGTCGGGCGACACCTCGCCGGGCGAAAGGTCGCCGAGGCGCTTCCGGCACTCCGTGTAGACCTCGCCGGCGCCGTTCAGGTGACAGGAGATCGAGGTGCAGACCTGGATGAGGTGCTTTCCGACCGGCGCCCGGTTGTACATCGTGTAGAACGTCACGACGCCCCAGACGAATGCGGGCGCGAGCTCGAGCAGCGTCGCCACGTAGTCCACGGCCTCACGCGAGATCCACCCCCACTCGCGCTGCGCGAGCCAGAGCGTGGGAAGAAGCGCGGCCTGCTTCGTGGGGTAGCGCCCGAGCAGGCGGTCGAACTCGGCCCGCGTCTTTCCCGAAAACGAGAGTGTCCGGCCGCACGAAAGCGCTCCGTGCTCGCCCGCGCGGGGGTTTCCGGCCTGCTCGGCCACGGGAAGGTTCTGGCCGCCGCTCACATCAATCCCAGTCGAAGGCGCCCTTCTTCCACAGGTAGGCCCACCCGAGGAAGAGGACGAAGACGAAGACGAGCATTTCGGCGAAGACCGGCCATCCGCCCTGCCGGAACACGACCGCCCAGGGGTAGAGGAACGCCGCCTCGATGTCGAACAGGATGAAGATCATCGCGACGATGAAGAACTTCACGCTGATGCGCTTGTGGCTGTCGTCGAGCAGCGGCATGCCGCTCTCGTAGGGCGAGAGTTTCCGTATCGTGCGGATCTTGCGGCCGAGGAGGGCATTCAAGGTCAACAGGAGGACGCCGATGCCGAGGGCGCCCATCAGCATGAGCAGTATCGGCAGGAATGCGAGCGGGGTGCCCATGCGACGCTCGTGATACTTTTCACAAAGTAGGCTCGTTCGTCAACCCCTCATTCGCATGTCAGGCGACCTCAGCGCTTCCCCGCCCGAGGGCAAAGAGCCCTTCTTCCCGGCCGCCCTCGTTCCCGCCTATCGTTGCTCCGGCACGGTCGGACGGGTCGTGCGGGGGCTGCGCGCGTATGTCGGGGAAGTCCTCGTCGTGGACGACGGCAGCGGCGACGGCACCGCGGACGAGGCCCGCGCCGCGGGGGCGCGCGTGCTGGAACGGCCGGAAAACGGGGGGAAGGGCCGCGCGCTTCGGGACGGCCTCGCCGACCTCCTCGCGCGTCATTTCACGCACGTCGCGTTCGTGGACGCGGACGGCCAGCACGATCCGGACGACCTTCCGGCCCTTCTCGCGGCCGCGCGGAGCGGCGCCGACTTCGTCATCGGCTCGCGCCTGAAGGACGCGGCCACGATGCCGGCGAAGAATTACTGGGCGAACACGATCGGCGACAAGGTGCTGTCGCGGATGACGGGACTGCCCGTGGAGGACGGCCAATCGGGCTATCGCGTGATCGCCGCGGACCTGCTCCGGGCCCTCCGCCTTCGCGCCGAACGGTATTCCATCGAGAACGAGATCCTCATCAAGGCGGCACCCCGGGTCCGCCGGTTCGCCGCGGTGCCCGTGAAGACGATCTACGGCGCGCGGTCGCACTACCGCCCGTTTCGCGACACGTGGATCACCTCGTGGCTGTCCGTCTATTACAAGACGCTGGACTCCGACGCGAGCTAGCGGCGGCCCCATAATCCTCGCGTGCGTGAGCTTCGCCCCATCCTGACCGTCGACGTGGAGGACTGGTTCCACGTGTGCGGGCATCCTCTCTATTCGGACCCCGCCACCTGGGCCGGCCGGGAAAAGCGCGTGGACGCCGGCGTCGAACGCGTGCTCGCGCTCCTCGACGGGAGCGGCTCCACGGCGACGTTCTTCGTCCTCGGCTGGATCGCC
>JAMQPJ010000219.1 GCA_023717585.1 Thermoanaerobaculia bacterium | reverse complement strand
CTCTTCCGCCCGTCCGAGCTCGCGGGCGCGGCCGCGGAGCTTTCGCGCGCGGTCGCGACCGCGAAAGGCGCCCGGCCCGGCCTGGCGGTCGTCGTCGACCTCGCGGACGCGCCCCAGGCGCCGTACTACACGGGGCTCACGTTCAGCGTGGACGCCGCGAACGGAGGCGGCACGATCGCCGGCGGCGGACGATACGACGGCCTCCTCGCGCGGTTCGGCGCGGCGGCACCCGCACTCGGCTTCTGCATCGGCCTCGAGACTCTCGGCGCCGCCACGGAGGCCGGCGACCCGAGCGCGCGCCCTTTGCGGATCGCGGTGGGGAAGGGCCGGCTCCTGCCGCAAGCGCTCGCGGCGCTCCGCGGCGGAGGCGCCTCGTTCGAAGAACCCGACGGCCGGCGCCTCCTCGTCCCCTCCTCGGACGGCGCGTTCGAGCTGCTGCTCCTCAAGGACGACGACGTCCCGACGTACGTGGCGCACGGCGGAGCCGATCTCGGGATCGTGGGCAGCGACCGCGTCGCGGAAAGCGGAGAGGACGTGACGTCTCCCGTCGAGCTCCCTTTCGGCGCCTGCCGCCTCTCCCTCATCGGCCGGGCAGGGGAGACCTTCCGCCCGGACGGCGCGCCCGTGCGCGTCGGCACTAAGTACCGCCGCCTCGCGGCCCGGTATTTCGACGAGCGGAAGATCGCCCACGAGATCGTCCCGCTCACCGGGTCGGTCGAGCTCGCGGCCGCACTGGAGCTCACGGACGTCGTCGTGGACCTCATCGAATCAGGGTCCACGATGGCCGCGAACGGCCTCGCCGAGATCGAGACCATCCTCACGAGCCGCGCGACACTCATTCTCGGGCGCTCCGCGCTCGTCGCCCGTCGAGCCGAGATCGCGGCGTTCGTCGAGCGCCTCAGGGCTCACGCGGGGAAGGCGCACGCGTCATGATGAAGATCGTCGACGCGGAAACCCGCGCGGGGAAGAAGGAGCTGGAGAACCTGCTGAAGAGCCGCCGGGGCGGTTCTCCGGATTTCGCCACGCTGAAGCAAGTGCTGCCGATCGTCGAGGACGTCCTGCGAGGAGGGAAACCCGCGCTCCGGAAATACGTCGAGCGCTTCGACCCGTCGGCCGCCCGCCGCAACGCTCGGGTCGACCCGGAGTTTGCGCGCGCGTTCCGCGTCGCGCGCCGGCGCATCGAGGCCTATCACCGGAGACAGTTCTCCGCCTCCTCGGCCGGGTTCTCGTTCGAAGACTCTCTGGGCGTTTCTTTCGTCGAGAGACCCGTGCCATTCGATTCGGTCGGCGTGTACGTGCCCGGAGGCCGCGCTTTCTATCCATCCTCGCTCCTCATGGGGGTCGTGCCCGCCCGCATCGCGGGAGTGCCGCGGATCGTCGTCGCGACTCCGCGCGGCGCGTGGGCGTCGAGCCCCGAGCTCCGCTGGGCGGCGGCCGAGCTGGAAGTCGACGAGGTGCTGCTCGCGGGAGGGGCCCACGGCATCGCCGGCCTCGTCTCGGTCGCCGGCGTCGCGAAGATCGTCGGCCCCGGGAACCGGTTCGTCGCCGCGGCGAAGCATCTCGTCTCGGGCCTCGTGGCGGTCGACATGCCGGCGGGCCCTTCGGAGGTGCTGATCGTGGCATCAGCCGGCGCCGACCCCGCTCTCGTGGCGGCGGATCTTCTCGCGCAGGCCGAACACGATCCGGACGCGGTGTGTCTTCTGTTTTCGGATTCGAAGTCCTTTGCTGCAGAAGTGCGTGCCGCGGTCGCTTCGCAAATGGGGGCGCTCGAAGAGACCGTTTCTTCGAAGGTGATGAGAGCGGCCCTGCGCCGCGCCGGCCGAATCTTCACCTTCAAAGGAATCTCTTCCGCCGTTTCCGCCGGGTCGCGGGTCGCCGCCGAGCACGTCCAGGTCATGGGACGCCGCGCCGAGCGCTTGTCTTCCTCGCTGCTCGCGACGGCCGGAGCCCTCTTCATCGGCGCTTCGACGCCCACCGCGCTCGGAGACTACGTCCTCGGCCCGAACCACGTGCTGCCGACCGGCGGCGCCGCGCGCAGCTTCTCGGGCCTTTCGGTGCGCGACTTCCTGCGCTGGGGCCGCTCGGTTGCCGCTCCTTCGAAAGCGGCCCGCCGCCTCGCACCGGAGGA
>JAMQPJ010000193.1 GCA_023717585.1 Thermoanaerobaculia bacterium | reverse complement strand
GCTTCGGCCGCCCTCGACGTGTCCGACGGGCTCGCGCGCGATCTCTACCGCCTCTGCCGGGCATCGGACGTGGGAGCGACCGTGGACGCGAGCCTCCTGCCCGCCGATTCCGCGCTCTCCGATCTGGCCAGCGTTCTCGATCTCGATCCCCTCGCCACGGCTCTCTACGGCGGCGAGGACTACGGGCTGCTCTTCACGGTCTCGAAGAAGAAGCTCGCCGCGGTCGAGTCGCTCACCGGCCGGTTCGCCCTCCGGCGGATCGGCACGATCGACGACGGCGCGGGCGTCCGCCTCGTGCGGGGCGGAAAGCGCACGCCCCTCCCGGACGCGGGTTTCGACCACTTTGCGGCCTGAACGCTTCAAGCAGAAGTTCCTCCACATGCTCGGGAGCGATTCGCCGCCCGAGGTCGTCGCGGCGTCTTTCGCGCTCGGCGTCGCGATCTCCTTCACGCCGCTCTTCGGACTTCACTGGATCATGGCGCTCCTTCTCGCCGTGATCCTCAAGCTCAACAAGGTGGACGTACTCCTCGGGACCCTCGTCGTGAACCCGTTGACGATTCCGGCGGTCGCCGCGGTCGCGATCCCGATCGGACGTTTCCTGCTCAGAGCGCGGCACGAAGCGATCGCGCATCTGCCCTGGCGCGAGATGTTCCGGCGGTCGTTCTGGACCACGGCGGGACCTACGATGAAGGCCGTCGGTTTCCAGATGGCGGTCGGCATGTTCTTTCTCTCCGTGATCACCGGAGCGCTCACGTACGTGGTCCTCGTGAACCTGATCCGCCATCACCGGGCGAAGCTCGCCGCCGCCCTCGAGACCCAGAACGACCGGGCCGAGGCGGCGCGCGCCGAGCTCAGCCCGCCGCGCGTCTAGCGCGCGCGCTTCGACTCGCTGCCGCGCAGCGTCCTCGTCGAACGCCTGGGATCCGCGAGTCGGACGGTCAGGAGAACGGACCCGAGGAGGATCGCGTCCGCGTCCCGGAGCAGGGCGGGCGCCGTGACGGACTTGCCGCCGAGGAACGTCCCGTTCTTGCTGCCGAGGTCCTCGAGCGTCGCGTGAGAGCCGCTCACCGTGATCCGCGCGTGGCGCCGCGAGACCGCGGTGTCGTCGAGAAACACCTCCGCCGAGGGGTCCCGCCCGAGCACGTTTTCGCCGTTCGTGAGCGCGAACGTACGTTCGTCGGCGACGAGAGCGACGCCGCTCATGCTGCCATTCCGGACCTTCGGATCCTCCGGCAGCGCCTCGCCCGAGAAGGCGTAACCGAATCCGTGGACGGTGCGCACGAATCCGTCGCGGCTCCCGCTCTCGCCAAGGGCCCGGCGCAGCTCGGCGACGAGGTTCGCGAGATTCGTCTCGACGACGAACGTGTCGGGCCAGATCGCGTCCTTGAGGTCCGACTTGGAGAGCGCCCGGGGCCGGCTCTTCAGCAGCAGCTCGAGCAGGCGAAAGGCCTTCGGAGAAACGTGCACGGCCCGGCCGCCGCGCGTGAGCTCCCGCGTGTCCGAGTCGAAGCCGCACTCCCCGAAGGCGAGGCGCATGGGTTTCCCTGAAAATACCAGAAGAACCCGGAAAATCCCTGAAGACTGCCGGCCGCTCAGGCTCCACTTTTTCCAGGAGAAAAGGAGAAGAGCCATGAACGCTCGCTGCACAGTCTTCCGACCTCTCGGAATATCGTTCCTGCTCGTGATTGCACCTCTCCTTACGGGCTGCGCCACCGTGATCCACGGGACGCACCAGGACGTGCGCGTCGAGACCGATCCGCCGGGCGCGACCGCCTCGGCGGGAGATCAGAGAATCACGACCCCCGGCGTCCTGAAGCTGAAGAGAAAAGAGAAAGCCCTCGAGATCGTCGTCGAGAAGGAAGGCTACGAGACGAGGCGCGTGGCCATGACGCGCAAGGACTCGGGCTGGGATTGGCTCAACACGATCGGCATTCCCGTCGGGGTCGGCGTCGGGGGCGCCATCGGCCACAGGAGCGACTCGGGCTTTCTGGCGTTCGAAGGGGCTGCTACCGGCGCCATCATCGGAGGCGTGGCTCTCTCCGGCGTCGGGTTTCTCATCGACAACGGCAATGGAGCCGCCTACAAGCTGGATCCCCCGCTCGTCGTCCTGCGTCTCGAGCCTGTCCCGGTCCACGCGTCTTCCGCGTCAACCGAAGAGAAGAAGCAATGACAGCCGGACAGGCCCCTAGATCATCCTCATCATTTACGTCCTCGATCGCGTCGCCCATCTTCTGAACAGCTGGTCGTAGAGGACGGAAGGATCATCACCATGAGAGCCGGCCGGGCGTTCCTGCTCTGCCTTCTCGGATGCTGCAACCTGGCGCGGCCCGCAGTCGCGCAGGCGGAAGACCGGACGCCGCGCGCCGGTGAGGCCTTCACCGGCTCCGTCTTCGGCAGGACCGTCGACGTTCCCGCTCGGGATCGGACCCGCGTCACCGAGCTGTGGGCCGCGCTCCAGTTTCTTCCCTCCGGCCCGGAGAGCCGGACGCTCGTTCCCCAGGCAGCGCTCGTCCTGTGGCGAAGCCGGAACGGCGGCGAGGAGCGCGTCCGCGCGGTGCTCCTGGGCATCTACGACGACGTCCGCTGGAACCGGAAGCTCGACGGCACGCTCGAAAGCGTCCTCACCTTCGAAAACACGGCGCTCCCGTGGGCGCGCTCGGAATTCGTCGAAGGGCGCCGGATCGCGTCCGAGGAGCTGCAGTGGTCCGTCGTGCGCGCGGGTGTCGGCCTTGGAACGCGATTCACGATCGCTCCTTCTCTCCAGGACAACGCCGTCGAGGCCGCTTTGACGTACGAGCCCGGCGTCCTTTTCTTCCGGAGAGGCTCCGACACGAGCGAGTCCTTCCAGCCTCCCTCGGACGCGTACGAGGGACGCGTTCACGGCCGGGTCAGGGCGGACGCCTTCGAGAGGAATCTCCTTGAGCTGCCCCACGGGGGCTTCGGCGCGGGGCTCGACGCCTTCTGGGCCCATCGCGCGGGCTGGCGGGACTGGGGCGGTGGCCCGTCGGGGCCTCACGCGGCCGACGGAACGCGGAGCTGGTCGGCGATCAGCGGCTACGCGCTGGCGGCGCTTCCCGTCCCGTTCGTCTCGAGCGAACGTCACCGCCTTCTCGTTTCGGCGTACGGCGGCGCCGGCTCGAACCTGGACCGCTTTTCCACGCTGCGCCTCTCGGGGGGATCCAATGCCGGCGACTTCGAGAGCCTCTCCCAGCCCATCCTTCCCGCCGCCGCTTTCGACGAGATCGCGACGCGCGGCTACGGGATCCTGAACCTCGAGTACCGCTTCGAGGCGCTCTTCTTCCTGTTCCTCCATGCCCGCGGGACGCTGGCGCGGGCGGACCGCCTCCGATCCGACGCGCAGGGACGCTTCGTGAGTCGCGCGGACTGGCTCAACGGCGTCACGGTCGGGCTCACGAGCGGGTTCCTCTGGAGCTCCACGATCGAGCTCTTCGTCTCGCGCAACTTCGGCCTCGAGAGCGAGAGCGCCGGTGTGTTCTCGGCGGGAAGAAACGCCGCGTACGTCTCGTTCACGAAGAGTTTCTGAGACGGCTTCGCAACGTGCGCACCCGCGGGACACGGGATTAGAATTCCTCCAGTCCGGTGACACTCAGCGAGGGAGACCGCCTCGGTGCGTATGAAGTTCTCGCGCTGATCGGCGCGGGAGGGATGGGCGAGGTTTACCGGGCGCGCGACCCGCGGCTGAACCGCGAGGTGGCGATCAAGGTTCTCCCCGAAGGGCTCGCCTCCGACGCCACGGCGCGCGCGCGCTTCGAGCGCGAGGCGCGGGCCGTCGCCGCGCTCTCGCATCCGAACATTCTCGACATCCACGACATGGGCGCCGCGGGCGGCGTCTCCTGGGTCGTGACCGAGCTGCTCGAGGGCGAAACGCTTTCGCGCCGCCTCACGGCGGGCGCTCTCCCCTGGCGCAAGGCCGGCGAGATCGCGCGCGCCATCGCGGAGGGCCTCGCCGCGGCGCACGCGCGGGGCGTCGTCCACCGCGACATCAAACCCTCTAACGTCTTCCTCACGACGGACGGCCGCGTGAAGATCCTCGACTTCGGGATCGCGATGTTTGAGGAGCGCGCCCGGGCGCCGGCAGAGCCGGCGGAGAACCTCACGGACTCGCACTCCGTCGTCGGAACGGCGGGATACCTCTCGCCCGAACAGATCCGGAAGAAGCCGGTGGACGGGCGCAGCGACGTCTTCTCGCTGGGATGCGT
>JAMQPJ010000183.1 GCA_023717585.1 Thermoanaerobaculia bacterium | reverse complement strand
GCCTCGCCGCCGGCGAGCGGGAGGAAGAAGAGCTGAGGCTCGCCCGACCGCGTCGAGACGAACGCGAGCGTCTTCCCGTCCGGCGAGAAGAACGGATGCTCGTCGCGCGCGTCGCCGGAGGTGAGCTGCCGGGCGTTCTTCCCGTCCGCGTCGACGCGCCAGAGCGAGGAGGTCTTCTTCTTCGTCGCCCAGTCGTTCGTGGCGACGCTGTACACCACGGTCTTTCCGTCCGGGGAGATTGCGGGCTCGCCGACGGTCTTCACGCGATAGAGGTCCTCGAGAGTGAAGGCGCGGCGCGACGAGGAGGCGAAGACCGGGGAGGCGATGAAGAGGAGGAGCGCGAGGGCGGCGGACCGATTCGGCATGTGCCGAGTCTATCGGCCCGGCGCCCCCGGGAGCCCCTGAAGTCAGTTCGGGGCGGCTCCCACGTTCTTCAGGACCTTCGACCAGCGGGCGACCTCACGTTCCACGAGCTTCTGGAGCCCCTCGGGCGTCCGGGAGGCCTTGTCGGTGAGGTCGGCGCCGAGGTCGAGGAGCCGCTTCTTCGTCGCCTCGTCGTCGAGCGCCTTGAGGAGCGCGTCGCTCAGCTTGGCGACGATCTCCTTGGGCGTTCCCTTCGGGGCGAAGATGGCGTTCCAGGCGCTCACCTGGAACTCGGGCAAGCCGCCCTCCGTGGTCGTGGGTACGTCGGGCAGCGCCGGCGAGCGCTGAGGCAGAGCCACCGCGTAGGCCCTGATCGTTCCGGCCTGGATCTGGGGCACGAGGTTCACGATCTGGTCGCACATGTAGTCGACCTGGCCCGAGACGAGGTCGTTCAGCGCCGGACCGGTTCCGCGGTAGACCACCCGGGCGGGCTTCGTCCCCAGGATCGAGTTCAGGAGGGAGCAGGTCGTGAAGGAGACCGAGCCGACGCCGGCGTGGGCCTCGTTGAGCTTGTCGCCGGAGGCCTTCGCCTGTGCGACGAACTCCTTGAGATCCTTGGCCGGGAAGTTCTTCCGGGCCACGATGAGGATGGGCGTGCCTGCCGCGAGGCCGATCGGCGCGAAGTCCTTCGAAGGGTCGTATTTGAGGTTCGGGTAGACGGCCGGGGCGGCGCCGTGGGTGCCCATGTGGCCCATCATGATCGTGTACCCGTCGGGCGCGGACTGGGCGCCGCGCGTGATCCCGGTGGTCCCGCCGGCGCCTGCGACGTTCTCGATGACGATCTGCTGGCCGAGCGTGCGGGACATGTGGTCCCCCACGATGCGGGCCACGACGTCGGTGGGGCCGCCGGCGGCGAACGGGACGATCATGGTCACGGGCCGCTCCGGCCAGGTGGCCGCGCGGGAGGCGCCGGCCGAGAGCGTGAGGGTGGCGGCGACGAGGAGGGGTAGAGGGCGCATGGGTCTCCTTTCGTTGCTCGTGGCGAGCGGAGGGCCGGTGGGAGTCTTCATTCGGTGAACACCTCCTCGCGACCCTTCTGGATCGCCGGGAGGACTGCGATCACGAGGACGAGGAGACCGATCACGAGCAGCACGGCGCAGATGGGACGGTGGACGAAGACCAAAAGGTCGCCGCGGGAGATCGTGAGGGCCCGGCGCAGGTTCTCCTCGAGCAGGCGGCCTAGGACGAAGCCGAGGAGGAGCGGGGCGCTCTCGAAGCCGACCTTGCTGGCGGCATAGCCGACGAGCGCGAACCCCGCCGTGAAGACGACGTCGGACGGAGAGTTGTTCACCGAGTAGATGCCGACGCAGCAGAACATCAGAATCGAGGGGAAGAGAAGCCGGTACGGCACGCGGCAGAGCCGCACCCAGACGCCGATGAGCGGCAGGTTGATGACGAGCAGCATGAGGTTGCCGATCCACATGCTCGCGATGAGGCCCCAGAAGAGCGAGGGGTTCCGGGACATCACGAGCGGTCCCGGCACGATCCCGTGGATGGTCATCGCGCCCACCATGAGGGCCATCACCGCATTCGGCGGGATCCCGAGGGTCAGAAGGGGGATGAAGGAAGTCTGCGCCCCGGCGTTGTTCGCGGCCTCGGGGCCCGCCACCCCCTCGATGGCACCGCGCCCGAATCGCGACGGGTCCTTCGCCAGCCGTTTTTCCATCGTGTAGGAGGCGAACGGGCCGAGCACGGCGCCGTTGCCGGGAAGGATGCCGAGGATCGCGCCGGCCAGGCTGCCCCGGAGGACCGGGCCCACGGACTGCCGCAGCTCCGCGCGGGACGGCAGGAGAGGTCCGATCGTGGCACTGAGGACGTCGCGCTCCTCCACGGCATCGAGGTTCCGGAGGACCTCTGCGAACCCGAAGAGGCCCATGGCGATCACGGCGAAATCGACGCCGTCGGAGAGGGGCGCGTAGCCGAACGTCATCCGCTCGACACCCGTGTCGAGATCCGTTCCGACCGTCGAGAGGAGGAGCCCCAAGATCGTCATCGCGATGGACTTCAGGATCGAGCCGCGGGCGAGGACGACCGCGAAAGCCAGGCCCATGGCCATGAGCGCGGCGTACTCCGCCGGACCGAACACGAGGGCCAGCTTCGTGAGCGGGACGGCCAGGGCGGCGATGACCGTCGTCGAGACGCAGCCGGCGAAGAACGAGCCGAGGGCCGCGATCCCGAGGGCGGCGCCGGCGCGGCCCTGCAGAGCCATCTGATGACCGTCGAGCGTGGTGACGACCGAGGTGACCTCGCCGGGGACGTTGATAAGGATCGCCGTCGTCGAGCCCCCGTACTGCGCGCCGTAATAAATGCCGGCCAGCATGATGAGGGCCCCTACGGGCGGCATCCCGAAGGTGATGGGCAGGAGCATCGTGATCGTCGCGATGGGCCCGACCCCGGGGAGCACCCCGACGAGGGTGCCCACGAGGCAGCCGACGAGCGCGAGCCCGAGATTCTGGAGCGTGAGCGCGACGGAGAAGCCGAGGGAGAGGTGGGACAGGAAGTCGCCCATGCCGCGCCCTCAGATCGCCACGACCCCGGGAATCCTCAGGACCGGGATGGGCAGATGGAGGATGAAACGGAAGAGGACGATGCAGAACACCGTGATCAGGGCCGCGAACACGAGCAGCTCCTTGACGCGCGTCTCGGGCGACGCCGCGCCGCCGATGATCGTGACGAGCGGTCCGGCCACGGCGAGGCCGGGCATCCGGATCGTGAGCGCGAAGCCGATGACGCCGAGGCAGATGAAGATGGGCCCGCGGAGCGTCCAGCGCACGTGCGCGTCGCCCCTCCGGACGAATGACGAGGCGACGAGCACGGCGCCGGCGAGCCCCAGGAGGATGGCGAGCGTCCGGGGGAGCATCCCGGGTCCCACGGAGCCGAGCCGGCCCAGGGAAAGGTCGCGGCTCGCGAAGAGCGCGAAGGCGGACAGCGCGAGAAGGCTCCCGCCCGCCAGGAAATCCTGGGGTGCCCGGATGCGGGAGCGCGCGAGGTCCTCTACGGCGGGCCTCCTCTTACGTGTCGCGTTCCAGGGAGTTTCTCGCGAAGGGCGCCCGAGGATACCGTACAGGAATCGAAGCCGGGCCTGCCTCGTCAGAACGGCCGTCGCCGCCGGCCGTCGAGCCGCGTCAGGCCATACCGTTCCGCGAGGTCGAGACCGTCGTTCCATTCCTGGCGCGTGATCCTCCGGGAGAGAGGTTCGATGGCGGGGGCCTTGTCGGCGGGGTGGTACTGGTCCATCAGGTTCAGGTACGTGTTCGCGGAGATCTCGCGGGCGAGAAACGCGAGGACCTCCTCCGTGCCCGCCAGGCCGTTCGGCAGGACGAGGTGGCGAACGAGGAGACCCCGCACGGCGATGCCGGTCCTGTCGAGAACGAGGTCTCCCACCTGGCGGTGCATTTCCTTCACCGCGGCCTGGTTCACGCGGGGGTAGTCGGGGGCATGCGAGTGCCGCCGGGCGGCCTCCTCGTTTCCGTACTTCATGTCGGGCATGTAGATGTCGATGACGCCGTGAAGGAGAGCGAGGGCCTCGAGGCTGTCGTAGCCTCCCGAGTTCCAGACGAGCGGAACCTCGAGCCCGTGCCCCGCGGCGATCTCGAGGGCGGCGAGGACCTGAGCCACGACGTGGCTCGGCGAGACGAGGTTGACGTTGTGACAGCCCTCGTCCTGAAGCTCCAGCATCCACTGCGCGAGGACCTCGGGGGCGGTTTCCACACCGTCCCCTCTCCGGCTGATCTCCCAGTTCTGGCAGTAGTCGCACTGGAGGTTGCATCCCGAGAAGAAGATCGTCCCGGAGCCGCGCGTCCCGCGGAGGGGAGCCTCCTCTCCGAAGTGCGGGGCGTGGCTGTGGACGCGGGCGCGCTGTCCGGTCCGGCAGACAGCCCCCGAGACGCCCTCCAGCCGGTTTGCATGGCAGGCGCGCGCGCAGAGGTCGCAGTCCGCCAGGCGCTCCTGCGCCCGGGCGGCCCGCGCCCTCAGCTGGCCCGTGCGCAGGAGCGAGAGGTACGCGGGCTCGAAGACCGCCGCGGCCATCCACGGGAGATGTTAGCTGAGGCCCCGGATCGGATCGCTCCCGGGGCCCACACAACTCAGCTCGTGAGACCGTCCCTTTTCTGCAGGATCTCGTTCAGGAACCAGCGGCTCTTCTGGTGCACCTGGACGAGGCGGGTGTAGAGGTCGGCCGTTCCGATGTCGCCGCCATCCGTCGCGACCTCGCAGTCGGCGTGCAGCTCGGCGATCACGACGTCGAGCGTGGCGCGAGCCTCGGCGATCATCTGGTCGAGCGTGAGCCTGCCCTTCGAGGGCTTCACGCTCGCGTTCGGAAGATAGTCGGCCGGGTCGCCCAGCGGAGCGCCACCGACCATGATCGCGCGTTCGGCGAACTCGTCGATCGTGGCGTAGACGAGCGTCGCCTGTTCGTCCAGCATGAGGTGGATGTCGCGGAAGAGTGGCCCGTAGCTGAGCCAGTGGTACTTCTTGTAGTTGAGATACGCGACGAGCGCGTTCGCCTGCTGCCGCTGAAGAGTGGCAACGACAGCCGCGGCTCCCTTCTTTTTGTCCCTTTTTTCCTTCTTGGCCATATGAACAACCTCCGGTCACAGATTAGATTAAGTCTAAATAAAGGTCAAGGCTCAAGCCTTTTTCAGAACTCTCACGAGGGCGACGAGGACGACGGCGCCGAAGAGACGGATCAGGAAATTGCCCAGGAGGCCGCCTCCCATGACGAAGCGGCCAAGGAGAAACCCTCCGATCCAGCCTCCTGCGATTCCCAGCAGGACGTCCACGAGAAGGCCGTAGCCTCCGCCTTTCATGATCTGTCCGGTCGCCCAGCCCGCGAGCGCGCATAGCGCGAGTTCCACGATCAGCCACATGGCCCTGTCCTCCTCATCCGCCCGATCCTATGCCCGGTTCCTGTTACATTCCCGCCCCCATGGCCGAACAGTACATCTTCACGATGCAGAACCTCAGGAAGGTCGTCCCGCCGCAGCGGGAGATCCTCCGGGGCATTTATCTCTCCTTCTTTCCGGGCGCCAAGATCGGCATCCTCGGACTCAACGGCGCGGGCAAGTCGACGGTGCTCCGCATCATGGCGGGGCTCGACAAGGAGTTCACCGGCGAGGCGTTCCCGGCCGAGGGGACGCGCATCGGGCATCTCTCGCAGGACCCGCAGCTCGACGCGAAGAAAACCGTTCTCGAGAACGTCGAGGAAGGCGTCGCTCCGGTCAAGAAGCTGCTCGCGCGGTTCGACGAGCTGGGCGAGAAGATGGGCGAGAGTCTGCCCGACGCGGAGATGGACAAGGTCATGGCCGAGTACGGCAGGGTGCAGGACGCCATCGAAGCCGCGAACGGCTGGGATCTGGACCGCACGCTGGAGACCGCGATGGACGCGCTTCGCTGCCCGCCCTCCGACTCGGACGTCACGAAGATCTCGGGCGGCGAAAGGCGCCGCGTGGCTCTTTGCCGGCTCCTCCTCGAGAAGAACGACATGCTCCTTCTCGACGAGCCCACGAATCATCTCGACGCCGAGTCCGTCGCGTGGCTCGAGCGATTCCTGAAGGAATTCCCCGGGACCGTCGTCGCCGTCACGCACGACCGCTACTTCCTCGACAACGTCGCCGGCTGGATTCTCGAGCTCGACCGCGGCGCGGGCATTCCCTGGAAGGGCAACTACTCCTCGTGGCTCGAGCAGAAGGAAGCCCGGCTCGAAGTCGAGGAGAAGACCGAAAGCGCGCGCCAGCGGTCGCTCAAACGCGAGCTGGAATGGGTGCGCATGGCGCCGCGCGCCCGGCAGGCGAAGAGCAAGGCCCGCCTCCAGGCCTACGAGCAGCTCGTCTCGGAGAGCGGCGTGGAGGCGCGCGGAGAAACGAACGAGATCTACATTCCGCCGGGTCCCCGTCTGGGCGACGTCGTCGTGAGGGCCGAAGGCGTGAAGAAGTCCTTCGGCGACAAGCTGCTCTTCGAAGACCTGAACTTCGACCTGCCGAAGGGCGGGATCGTCGGCATCATCGGCCCGAACGGCGCTGGCAAGACGACGCTCTTCAAGATGATCATGGGCCTCGAAAAAGCCGACGGTGGAAAGCTCCAGATCGGCGAAACCGTCGTCCCGGGCTACGTCGACCAGAACCGCGAGAAGCCCGACGCGAAAAAGACCGTGCACGACGAGCTCTCGGGCGGCCAGGACCTCGTGATGCTCGGCAAACGCGAGATGCCGAGCCGCGCCTTCTGCGCCATGTACAACTTCAAGGGCGCCGACCAGCAGAAGCTCGTCGCGAACCTCTCGGGCGGCGAGATGAACCGACTCCACCTCGCGCGGACGCTCAAGAGGGGAGGCAACCTGCTGCTCCTCGACGAGCCCACGAACGACCTCGACGTCGACACGCTGCGCGCCCTCGAGGAAGCGCTCCTCTCGTTCGGCGGCTGCGCCGTCGTGATCAGCCACGACCGCTGGTTCCTCGACCGCGTCGCGACGCACATGCTCGCGTTCGAGGGCGACAGCAAGGCCGTCTGGTACGAGGGCAACTACCAGGACTACGAAGCCGACCGCCACAAGCGCCTCGGCGCCGAGGCCGACCGCCCGCACCGGATCAGGTACCGCAAGCTGGGTTGAAAAGAGCCGTCGTCTTGCGGACCCCTTACGGCGCGAGCGCGATGATGGCGAAGGTCGCGCCCTCGCTGTCGGTCAGGAAGGCGAAACGCCCCACCTTCGCGATGTCGTCGGGTTCCCGGAGGACACGCGCTCCGAGCGCCCGTGCCTTCGCGACGGCGGCGTCGCAGTCGGCCACGCGGAAATAAACGCTCCACGCGGGCTGCATCGCGCCCTGCTCCTTCCCGATCGCCGTCATCCCGCCCGCGGGGCGCGGCCCTTTCCAGAGCTCGGTATACGCCTGGGGGCCCGTCTCCTGCTTCTTGATCGCCCAACCGAAAAGGCTCGCGTAGAAGTGCCCGGCCGCGTCGATGTCCGTCGTGGCGAGCTCGGTCCAGCAGAGCGTGCCGATCTCGCCGACGACCTGCGCTCCCGGGTGAGCCCGCGCTTCCCAGAGGCAAAGCGTCGCGCCCTGCGGATCCTTCGCGATCACCATGCGCCCGTTCGGGCCGACGTCGAAGGGCGCCCCGAAGATCGTTCCGCCGAGAACCTTCACGCGGAGCGCGCTCTCGTCGGCGCTCTTCACCGCCGCATAGGAGTTCCAGTGGGCGATGACGCCGAGCTGCCGCTGCGATTTCTGGAGGACGTAGAGCGCGGCCACGTCCTTGCCCGCGCGCCGCGCGATCGTGTACGTGTTACCGGGCTCCTGGGCCTGGTCGTCGAAGGTCCAGCCGAAGAGGGCGCCGTACAGCGCCTTTGCCGAAGCGGCGTCCGTCGTGGCGAGCTCGGGCCAGCAGAACGTGCCGGGCTCGTGTTGGATGACCTCTCGCATCGATTACCTCCGGGGGCGGCCGGATCATAAGGCGCGCCGCGTGGCGTGCCCGGGGAGGTTTCAGGAGCCGGCAGCCGTCCGCAGCTCGCGAAAGAAGCCCTTCACGAGCGCGGAGGCGACGTGGAGCCGGTAGGCGGCCGTCGAACGGAGATCGTCGATCGGGGAGATGTCCCGGCGTGTCGCCGCGTCGAGCTCCTCGTCCGAGACCGAGGCGAGGCTGGGGGCGAGGCCGAGCGCCCGCACGGTCGGGAGGGAAACCGTCACGGGAGCGACCGAGGCCATGCCGAATCCGGAGCGGACGCCGCGGCCCCGCTCGACCTCGGCGACGGCCGCGAGGGCGACCTTGGAAATCGCCTGGGCGGTGCGCGAGCCCACCTTTCTCCAGACCTGGTGGGCGCCCGTTCGCGGCAGGGTGAACTCCACGCGGACGATCGCTTCGTCCTCGGCACGCCGTGTCGCCCGGTAGCCGGTGAAGAACTGGGTCAGAGGCACGCGCCGCTCGCCGTGGATGCTCGCGAGGACCACGTCGGCGTCGAGAGCCATGAGCGCCGCCGCTCCGTCGGCCGCGGGAGACGCGCTCGCGAGGTTTCCTCCGAGGGTGCCGCGCGCCTGGATCTGGACGGCTCCCACGTCGCGGGCCATGGCGGTGAGGACCGGCGCGCGCCGCGACAGCACGGGATGGCTCCTGATCTCGAGAAACGTCGCCGCGGCACCGATGGTGGCGATCTCCTTCGCCACCGCGATGCCACGCAGCTCCGGGAGTCGCGATACGTCGAGCACGAGCGGCAGGTCGTTCGGGTCCTCGGGCGGGGCGAGACGGCGCTCCACGATCCAGTCCGTTCCCCCCGCGAGGAGCACGGTCTTCTCCTTGCGGCCGGCGCGCGCCGAGAGCGTCCGACACAGCTCGGCGAGCGTCCCCGGGCGTTCGAACGGGTAGAGCGCGAGCTCAGCCGGGTTCACGCGCGGCCTGCTCCTTCGCGGCGTGCCGGATCGACTCGACGATGCGCTGATAGCCCGTGCAGCGGCAGATGTTGCCCGCGATACTCTCGCGAATCTCGCCCTCGCCCGGCTGCGGGTTCGCGGCGAGAAGCGCGTGCGCGGCCATGAGGATGCCGGGCGTGCAGATGCCGCACTGCGCGCCGCCCTCCTTCACGAAGGCCTCCTGCAGGTCGGACAGAGCGTTCATCGAGGCGAGCCCCTCGACGGTGAGGACCGTTCGGCCGTCGCACTGGCCCGCCACGACGAGGCACGCGTTCACGGGAACGCCGTCCAGCAGCACGGTGCACGAGCCGCACTCGCCCTCGCCGCAGCCCTCTTTCGTGCCGGTGAGCCCGAGCGGTCCCCGGAGGATGTCGAGAAGTCGCGCGAGGGGAGGCGCATCGAGAGTGCGGGAACGCCCGTTCAGGGTGAAGGTCATTCTCATCGCGCCGCCCTCTGCGCCTCGAAAAGATCCTCCGGGAGCAGCGGCAGGTCGTCGCGGACGATCCCCGTCGCGTGCTCGATCGCGGCGGCGATCGCGGGCGCGCCGCCGTCCATCGGCAGCTCTCCGATGCCCTTCGCGCCGCCGCCCGGTCCCTTCGAGTAGGGATCCTCCACGAGGACCGTCGTGAAGCGGGGCGCGTCGAGGCTCGTGGGCACGACGTAATTCGTCATGCGAGCATTGAGGATCTTCCCGCCCTCGAAGACGAGCTTCTCGTTCAGCGCCCAGCCGATCGCCTGCAGCGTTCCGCCTTCGATCTGCCCCTTGCACATGACGGGATGGATGGCCTTGCCGACGTCCTGCGCGGCCCAGAAGCCGATGACCGTCGTCTCGAACGTGTCGAGGTCCACCTCGACCTCCGCGATGTCGCAGCCCCACCCGAACACGGGATAGGCGTCGCCGCGGTACGTTGCGTCGTCCCAGGCGAGATCCGCCGGTGTCTCGTAGGTCTTCTCGGACACGACGGTCCCTTCGCGCGCGATCAGGCGGAGAGCGGCATCGTCGAACGAGCCGCCGTTTTTCTGCCGGTTCTGCTCGATGCGCGCGAACAGGTCGCGCGCGGCATGTTCGAGGATCGAGCCGACGATCATCACCGTCCGGGATGCCACGGTGGGTCCCGAATCGGGCACGCTCGCGGTGGACGGCATCGCGAAGTCCACCCGATCCATCGAGACCCAGAGCGCCTCGGCCGCGATCTGCCGGAAGACCGTCTCGGTGCCCTGGCCGATGTCCGTGGATGCCGTGCGGATCCGGAAACGCGGTTTCTTCTCGGTGAGAAGCCGGAACATGTCGATCGCGACGCGACCCTTCAGCTTGCGCTCGCCCGAGCCCGTGAAGCCCGCGCCGTGGAGGAACACGCTCGCGCCGATTCCGCGCGCCTTGCGGGAGGCGGAGCCTCCCGGGGCAGGACGGCGAAGGATCGCCGATCCCGGCCGCACGGCCGCGGCCGGGCCGAGCGCCGCGCGTTTCCTTTCCCAGCCGCTCGTTCTCTTGGCTTCCTCGACGCACCGCTGGACGCCGACCGACTCCTTCAGGAACTGGCCCGTCGGCGTCGTGTCTCCGACGCGGAGGAGGTTCTTTTCGCGCAGGGCGAGCGGATCGGCCGACAGCTCGCGCGCGATGCGATCCATATGCCTTTCGATCGCCCAGATCGTCTGCGGGGCTCCGAAGCCCCGGAAGGCGCCGTTCGGGGGAGTGTTCGTGGCGACGGCGATCGCTTCGATCGAGACGTGCTCCCAGCGGTAGGCGCCCGCCGCGTGGAGAGCGCCGCGCGAAAGAACGACCGGGGTGAGGGTGACGTACGCGCCCCCGTCCATGACGATCCTGATCGACACTGCCGACAAAAGGCCCTCGCGGTCGCAGCCGGACGAGATCGTCACCTCGCAGGGATGGCGTTTCGTCGTCGCTTCGATGTCCTCCTGCCGGTCGTAGATCATCTTCACGGGCCGGCCGCTCTTCTTCGCGAGCAGGAGGGCGTGAAGCGCGAGGAGGGTGGGGTATTCCTCTTTCCCGCCGAATCCGCCGCCCGTGACGGCCTGCGTCACGTCCACGTGCGCGTCGTCCAGGCTGAAGGTGCGCTTGACACCCTTCTGGACGTAGAACGGGCACTGCAGCGAGCCCACGAGGTGAGCTTCGCTCCCGTCCCAGAAGGCGAGCATCCCCTGCGGCTCGATGTAGAGCTGCTCCTGGTGATGGGTGCGATAGGTTCCGGTGAGACGAACGGCGCTCTCGGCGATGGCATTCGCCGCGTCGCCCTTCGAGATCCGATAGGTGGCGAAGATGTTGTCGGGGCCGTGAATCTGCGCCTTGCGCTGGAGCGCGTCGGCGATGCTCAGAATTGGCGGGAGCGGGTCGATCTCGGGCGTGAGGGCGCGAAGAGCGCGGGCGAGACGCACCGGGTCCTCGGCCGCCACGAGCGCGATCGGCTCGTACGCGTGGCGGACCTCGTCCGATGCGAGGACAGGCTGGTCCTCCTCGATGAGCGCCACGACGTTCACGGGCACGTCCTCGGCGGTGACGACCGTCACGCCGGTCCAGTCGAACGAGGGATCCCGCCGGATGCCGCGCAGCCGGCCGCGCGCCACGGGGCTCCGGATCGTCGCGCCCAGAAGGACGCCGGGCCGCGTGAGATCGTCGACGTAGCGGGCCGTCCCGGTGACCTTGGCCGGGCCATCCGCGCGCGGAACGCTGCGGCCGACGAGTGCCATCCTGGTCAGCCTCCTGTGACGTCCCGGAGCGCGGCGTCGATGTCGGTGAAGCGGAATTCGAAGCCGAGCTCTTCGGCTTTCTTCGGGACGGCCCTTTGCCCGTCGAGCACGACCGTGGCCATTTCGCCGAGCAGGAGCCGAACGGCCGGCGCGGGCACGCGGAACAGGCTCGGCCGGTGGAGAGCGCGGCCCAGCGCTTTCGCGAACGCCTTCATCGTGACCGGATTCGGAGCGGTGCCGTTGATCGGGCCTTTCGCGGCCGGGTTCTTGAGGGCGAAGACGAAAAGCGAGACGAGGTCGTCGCGGTGGATCCACGACACCCACTGCTCTCCGCTTCCGATGGGTCCGCCCGCGAACGCCTTGAACGGCGGGAGCATCTTCGCGAGAGCGCCTCCGTCGCCGCCGAGCACGACCCCCGTCCGGACCAGCGCGACGCGCACGCCCAGCGACTCCACCTTCTTCGCGGCCTCTTCCCACGCGACGCACGTCGTCGCGAGGAAATCGGTTCCGGGGGGGCTGTCCTCGTCGAGAATCTCGTCGCCGTGGGGACCGTAGTACCCGACGGCCGCCGCATTCACGAGGACCGAAGGCTTCACCGCGGCTTTTTCGATCGCGGCGGAGAGCCGGACCGCCGCGTCGACGCGGCTCCTCACGATGCGCTGTTTGGCGGCCCCCGTCCAACGCTGGGCGATGCTCTCGCCCGCGAGGTTCACGATCGCCCCGGCGCCGTCGACCCAGGATTCCCACGCGGCGCCGGGCGCCCACGAGACGACGCTGATCCTCGGGTGGAGCTGGTCGCGGGAGCGGGAGGCGTCACGCGTGAAGAGCACGACCTCGTGCCCTTTCGCGACGAGGTTCGCGCAGAGACTGGAACCGATGAACCCGGTTCCACCCGTGACGATGACGCGCATCCCGCTCTCCCTCTGCTCCATCGTACCCAAAACGCGCGGCCGTATAGTCCAAAGGGCATGGACAAGCGTTTTGCGACCGGCGCCGCCGTTTGCCTCGCCCTGGCCGCGGGAGCGGCGGGGGCCGACGCCGTGCCGCCCGGATTGCCGGACGTGGACGCCCGGGAGCTCGTGAAGCGCGTCGTGAAGAGCCAGCGCCGCGTCGAAGCGGCGTTCGCGGGCTCGACGTTCGACCAGCGCGAAGTCCGGATCACGTGGGGCGCCGGCGGCCGGGCGAAGGAGGTCGCGTCGCGGCTCTTCTACGTCCTGTCGGGCGACGGCGACGCGGAAGGGTCGCGCGAGCTCGTCGAGCTGGACGGCCGTTCGGCGACCGAGGACGAGAAGCGGAGGGCCGCAGAAGAGGACGAGAGGGGCCGGAAAAGGCGGCTCGTCGAGAACGCCGCCGGCGAGGCCCGCCGGGCCGACAAGGTCTCCGGCGACGAGGACGATCCGCTCGTAGGCCGTCGGCGCCTCTCGGAGTTGATCGGCCGCTTCGTGATCCGCGTCGTGGGGGAGGAGACAGTTGAGGGCCGCCCCGCGTACGTGCTCGACTTCTCGCCGGACCCCGGAGCGGCGCCCGCGAAGAGCGTCGGAGATCGCGCGCTCAACGCGTTGGCCGGCCGCGCCCTCATCGACGCGGTGGACTTTCAGGTGCGCTCCGTCGTCGCGCACCTCACGAAACCCGTAAAGGTGGCCGGGGGGATCGCCGTCAACGTGAAGGAGGCCGAGATCGTGTACACCGGCCAGCCGCTCGGGGGGAACCTGTGGTTCCCCTGTGTCGTCGAGCTTCGGCTGACCGGGAAGACGGCCCTCTTCTTCCGCCTCGATACGTCCTTCCGCTTCGAGTTCGCAAATCTGAGGAGGTTCCGCGTGGACACGGAAAGCGACGTCCGTCCCGCCGGGAACCAGGGGAGCGTTCAATGACACCGTCCCGACGGCGCACGGTCCTCTTCGGCGCCATTGCTCTGTTCGCCGCCGCCTTCGCGTGGGCCTACTGGCTCTCGCTGGTACCGGCGACGCATCCGGATCACGACCACGGGATGCTGAACATCGACGGCGGAGGGCACCTCAACGTCCGGACGCGTGACGGGAAGACGCGCAACCTCGTCGGGCGCCCGGGGAAGACGCTCGTCATTCACTTCTTCTCGACGGCGGCCGAAGGAGCGGCCCCGGAGCTGGCCGGGATCTTCCGGACGCAGGAGGAGATGAAGGCGGACGCCGGTGTGGAATTCGTGCTCATCGCGCACGACCGGGATTTCGCGACGCTCGATGCGTGGCTGAAAGACAAGGGCCTCGTGCCTCCGCAGCCGGCGACCCTCGTGCTCGATCCCGACGGGGACGTCACGGGCAAGATCAACTCGAGGCGCCCCCTCGAGACGATGTTTTTCAACGCGGACGGGAAGCTCTCCTCGCAGGCGCGCGGCCGGCTGGAGTGGCCGGAGGGCGCCATGGGCCACCTCGCGCGCGCCCGCGGCGGAGAGACGATCGAGTAGCGATCCCGCGCGCCGGGCGAGGGAGTGACATATAGCAGTTGACATAGCGAACTATCAATTGCTATATAGCTGCCGTGGCCGACGCCCGCTGGCTCCTGTTGGTCCATTCGCTTCCTCCGAAGCCGCTCTACCTGCGCGCGAAGGTCCGCCTGCGGCTCGCGAAAGTGGGTGCGCTCGCGCTGAAGAACTCCGTCTACGTACTGCCGCGCACCGACGACACCCTCGAGGACTTCCAGTGGATCGCCCAGGAGGCTCGCGCGGGCGGCGGCCAGGCTTTCGCCTGCGACGCGACGTTCGTCGAGGGCCTCGACGACGGAGAGATCGTGGCGCGCCTCCAGCGGGAGCGCAGTCGGGGCTATCGGGCGTTCGTCGAGGACCTCCGAAGCCTGCTTTCGAAGAGCGGGAGAAACGGCCGCAGTCCCGAGCTCGCGGCGGGGTTGGGTCGCGCGGTGAAGAGGCTCGACGAGCTGAAGTCCATCGACTTCTTCGAGGCGCCGGGCCGGAAGGAGGCGGAAGCGATGCTTCGAAGAGCAGAGGGCCGTCCGCGTGTCCACGGAGCGAGCACCGCCCCGCGCCGGGCGGGACGACGAAGGGACCTCTCGGGCCGCGTCTGGGTGACGCGCCGGGGCGTGAAGATCGACCGGATCGCGTCGGCGTGGCTCGTGCGGCGGTTCATCGACCCGGCCGCGCGGTTCCGGTTCGTGGACCCGGCCGAAGACGCCGCCCGGCCCGGCGAGCTGCGGTTCGACATGGTCGGCGGAGACTTCACACACGAAGGAGACCGCTGCACGTTCGAAACGCTGCGGCTCCGGGCGGGCGTCGGCGATGCCGCTCTCTCCGCGATCGCCGAAATCGTCCACGACATCGATCTGAAAGACGGCAAGTACGGGCGGCCGGACGCGGCGGGCGTGAAGCAGCTCATCGAGGGCCTGATCGCCAGGCACGCCACGGACGAGGAGCGCCTCGAGCGCGGGTTCGCGCTCTTCGACGACCTCCACGCGTCGTTCAGGACGGGCCCGTCTCCGAAGCCGCGCCTCACTCGAAAGAGAAAGTGACGGCGCGCGACGGAACTCTCGTCCTCTCCCGCGGCGACGTCGAGGCGCTGCTCGATCTCGACACGTGCTTTTTGGCCGTCGAGGATGCGTTCCGGCGGCACGGGATTGGAGAGGCGAAGCCGCCTGGCGTTCTGGGCGTGCCGGGAAGGAATGGCGGCTTCCACGTCAAGGCAGGGATCCTGAACGGCTTTTTCGCGGCGAAGGTCAACGGGAATTTCTTCGAAAACGAGAGACGGGGATTGCCGCGCATCCAGGGGGTCATCGTCCTGTGCGACGCGGAGACCGGCTCGCCGCTCGCCCTCATGGACTCCGTCGAGATCACGAAGCTCCGCACGGCGGCTGCGACGGCGGTCGCCGCGAAGCATCTGGCGCGGCCGGGCGCGAGAAAGCTGACGCTCGTCGGCTGTGGAGTCCAGGGGCGGGCCCAGTTGCGCGCCCTGTCACGCGTGCTCGCGCTCGAGGCCGTGTTTTCCTTCGACGAAGAGGAGGAGAGAGCGCGCCGTTTCGCGAACGACATGGCGGTCGAGCTGGGATTTCCGGTGACCGCCGCAAGCGACCTTCGATCGGCTCTCTCGGCTAGCGACGTCGTCGCCACCTGCACACCCTCGAAGAAGCCGTTTCTCTTTCCCGGCTTCCTGCGCCCCGGAACCTTCCTCGCCGCCGTCGGCGCCGACAGCGAGGAAAAGCAGGAAGTAGACGCTGCCCTTCTCGCGTCTTGCACGATCGTCACCGACGTCACCGACCAGTGCGCCGCGATCGGCGACCTCCACCACGCGCTCGCAAGCGGCCTCGCGACGCGCGACAGCGTACACGCCGAGCTTGGCGAAGTGGTGGCGGGGAAGAAGCAGGGCCGAAGAACGGCCGAAGAGATCGTCGTCTTCGACAGCACGGGCACGGCGCTCCAGGACGTCGCCGCGGCGACAGCCGTCTACGAAAGAGCCCGGGAGACAGGACGAGGCGTGTCCCTGAGCCTCGCGGCCTGACGTGGACGGGCCTCCCCCGCTCGCGCGCTTCTCCCTCTATTTCCTGAAGCTCGGGGCCCTGGGCTTCGGCGGGCCCATCGCGCTCGCCGGCGCGATGCAGCGCGACCTCGTAGAGGAGCGCGGCTGGATCTCCCGCGAAGACTACGTGGAAGGTCTAGCGCTCGCCCAGCTCGCGCCCGGGCCGCTCGCCGCGCAGCTCGCGATCTACCTCGGCTACGTGAGGGGCGGAGTCCTGGGCGCCACTCTCGTCGGTCTCGCGTTCATCCTTCCGTCGTTCCTGATGGTCCTCGTCATTTCGGCGCTCTACGTGAAGTGGGGAGGCCTCCGGCCGATGCAGGCTCTCTTCTACGGAATCGGCGCGGCCGTCGTGGGGATCATCGCCCGGAGCGCCGCGAAGCTGACCCGGACGACGTTGAAGAACGACACGCTCGCCTGGCTCCTCTTCGGCGCGACGGCCGTGATCACGGCGGCGACCGGCCGCGAGCTGATCTCCGTCGTGCTCCTTTCGGGCGTCGTCGCTCTTTTCGTCAAGGCTCCGCCCAGGTTGTCTCGCGATGGCCCTGGTGCCGGCGCCGCGGCGCTCCTGCCCCCGATCCTCGTGACGGGACTCCATGGCGCGGCCGACGGGGACACGCTGCTCAGGCTGCTCCTCTATTTCGCGAAGGCCGGCGCCTTCGTCTTCGGAAGCGGCCTCGCGATCGTGCCGTTCCTCTATGGCGGCGTCGTGGGCGAGCACCACTGGCTCACCGAGAAGCAGTTTCTCGACGCGGTCGCGGTCGCGATGATCACGCCCGGGCCCGTCGTCATCACGGTCGCCTTCATTGGCTACCTCGTGGCGGGCCCGCTCGGCGCGACGGCCTCGGCGCTCGGCGTATTTCTTCCCGTCTGGCTCTTCGTCGTGATCCCGGCGCCGTACTTCCGGAAGTTCGCCGCGAAGGCACGCCTCCACGCGTTCGTCCTCGGCGTGACAGCGTCGGCGACCGGGGCCATCGCCGGCGCCGCGGTCGTCATCGCCCGCGGCGCCGTGCGCGACCTCCCCAC
>JAMQPJ010000163.1 GCA_023717585.1 Thermoanaerobaculia bacterium | reverse complement strand
TGCGATCCGGGACCTCTCGGCGGCGGGAAAGCCCGGCCCCTGATCCGTCACGGAGAGGCGAAGGAAGGCCCTGCCCTCGTCCGGGACGATCTCGGCTTTCACGCGCACCGCGCCGCCCGGCGGGCTGAACTTCACGGCGTTCCCGAGGAGATTCGCGGCCGCGCGCCGGAACATCGCGGGGTCGAGCGGCACCTTCGGAAGATCCTTCGGCACGTCGGCTTCGACGGTCACGTGCCGCGCGACCGCCAGCCAGCGCGCTTCCTCGAGCGGAAGCGCGAGCGCGTCGGCGGGCGAGGTCGGGCGCTTTTCGGTCTCCGGGGCGTCCGCCGCGCGGTAGACGAGGAGGGCGTCCTCGATGAGCCCCTGCAGGCCGCGAGCGGACGCCAGCGAGCCGTCGAGCATCTTCGCGAGACGCTCGTCACCCGTCCGCCGCTCCTTGTCGCGCGTGAGCTCGAGCGCTGCCGAGAGCGCCGAGAGCGGGTTCTTCATGTCGTGCACGAGCATCGCGGTGAGCCGGCTCCGGTCGTGGTCGGCGAGCTCGCGGCGCCGCTGCTCGAGTGCGAGAGCCTCGAGCTGACCCTGGAGGTTCCCGTAGAGGCGCGCGGCGCGGATCGCGAGCGCGAGCTGGTCGGCGACGCGCCCGAAAAAGACGAGCTCGTCCGTCGGGAAGGCGCGCGGTTCGACCCACGACATGCCGAGGACGCCCATGAGCTCGCCCTCGCGGTGAATCGGGATGCCCACGAGGCTCGTCGCGCCGAGCGCCTCGAGCGCGGCGAACGCGAGCGACGTGGGGTCGAGCTCGCTCCGGTCGGAGACGACGTACGGCTCGCGCGAGGCCACGAGCGCGCGAAACGGCTCGCTGTCGGGCAGCGGCCGCTCGTATCCGACGAGGGACGAGCCGGCGTCACCCTGCCGCCAGTCCATGAAGACCGTGCACGAGGTGGCGTTCTCGTTCAGAAACCAGATCTCGACCGAGTTCGCGGCGAATCGCGTGCCGAGAAGCGACGTCGCAGCGCCGAGCACCTCCTCGAGGTTGAGCGAATCCCTCGAGGCGAGCGCGATGGACGCGAGAATGTCGTTTCGCTTGGCTTCCGTGCGGAGCCGCTCCTTGAACGCGTCTTCGTGCTCCTGCGAGCGGCGGCGCTGGAGAAGCAGGAGCCGCTTGAGCCGCATCAGCAGGAGCGGCCCTTCGTCGCGTTCGCGCACGAGCTCGAAGGACTCGAGGGGAATGCGCCGCACGAGCTGGTCGGTGATCTCGGCGTTGGGCGGCACCACCACGAGGCAGAGCGGCGGCCGGGGAGCGATGTCGAGGATCGCCGGCCGCACCCGGACGAAGCCGCGGCCGAAGGCGTCGGGTCTCGTCACCCAGACGAGGGGCCAGTGCGAGAAGAACTCCGGATCGGTGATGTCCTTCTCGTCGTGGCGCTCGACGAGGAGACCTCCGGCCGACAGCGTCCGCGCCACCCAGGCCATCGCTTCCGGCTCGCCCACGAGCTTGATCCTTCTCAGGATTCCGTCGCGCTCGGAGCGCCCGGTCACTCCGCTGATCGGCTCCATCGGCGGACATTCTCGCCGCCGCCGGAGGCCCCGTCCACCGCGCCCGGCGTGAGATCATCCGGGGAGATGCCGGCCGGCCTCGCCCTTCTCGCAGCGGCTCTCGCGGCGCCCCCCGCTGAAGTCAGGCCGAATGCCACGCTTCCTCCGCTCGTGACGTACGAGCTCGTCGAATCCACGCGAAGCGTGACGCCGGCCGGCGAGCGCACCGTTTCCGTGGGCGGAACGGTCGTCGCGCGGGGCGGAGACGCGCGCTGGGAGCTCGCGCACGGGACATTCCCGCGCTCTTCGGCGACCTCCGTCGTGGCCGACCGGGACGGACTCATGCTGCTCGACGGGGAAGCGAAGGCGGCGGCTCGCGCCGCGCCATCGGACTTCGCCGATCTCTTCCTGGGGCGGCCGTCCGATCCGGGCTCCGCCGCGCCGGCGGTGCGGGGCGTGTCGGCCGTTCTCCGGAAAGACGGCGACGGGCGCCCGTTCCAGGACCGCCCCACGTCGCGTTTCCGACTGGAGGCCGCGTGGACCGTCGTCCTTTCGTCGCCGGGCCGCATCACGCGCGTGAAGACGGAGGCGACAGGCATCGTCGAGTCGGTCGAGATTCCCGAGGCGCAGACCCCGCTCGACTCGCTCCATCGACTCCTTCCGACCCGGGGCGCGGCCCGCGAGGCTCTGGACGCCGAGCTCGCGAAGGTCACGGGCCTGCCCGTCTTCGTCGAGATCTCCGTCACCTCGACGTCGAGCACCGAGGCGCCCGGCATTCCGTCGGGCGTCGAGCCGCCGCCGAAGCCCTTGACCGCGCATTCCACCGTCACGCGCCGCGTGAGAAGTCTCGCCACACGCCCGGGGGTCAGGGGGGACGAGGCCCGCGTCGCCGTCCCGGAGGGCTTCCGCTCCCTCTCTCTCGACCGCCTTCTCGTCGGGCGGGCGATGCCGTGAGCGCGTTCGACCTGACGCCGTTGCTCGACCTCCTGCCCGAGCTCCTGGCGGGGCGTCCGCTCGTCGTGCTGACGGGAGCCGGCGTCTCGGCCGAGAGCGGCCTTCCGACGTTCCGTGGCCCGGGGGGCATGTGGGAGGGGAACCGCCCCGAGGACCTCGCGACGCCCGAGGCTTTCGCGCGCGATCCCGAGACCGTGTGGCGCTTCTATGCGTGGCGGCTCGAGAAGCTGCGCGCGGCCAGTCCGAACGAAGGGCACCGCGCTCTCGCCCGCATGGAACGGCTCCTGCCGCGCATGACGATCGTGACGCAGAACGTGGACGGCCTGCACGCCGCGGCCGGAAGCCGGAACGTCCTCGAACTCCACGGCACGCTGCTCGTCGCGCGCTGCACCGACTGCGAGAGTCGGTTTCCCGCGCCCGAGGGCCCGATCCCGCCGCTCCCGCGCTGTCGCGTCTGCGGCGCGGCTCTCCGGCCGGACGTCGTCTGGTTCGGCGAGGCGCTGTCTCCCGCCACGTGGAGCGCGGCCTCCAGCGCGGCCGAGGAGTGCGCGGTGTTTTTCGTCGTGGGCACGTCCTCGGTCGTGGCTCCTGCCTCGTCCCTTGCGCTCCTCGCCGCGCGAAGCGGCGCGTACGTCTTCGAGATCAACCCCGAGAAGACGCCGATCGCGCCGCTCGCCGCGGGTGTCTTTCGCGCGCGCGCCGCGGAGGTGCTGCCCGCGATCGCCGCGGCCCTCCAGCGGGGGGCGGCGTGACCGACGCGAAGCGGCGGAAGCCGGGGCCGCAGGTTGGCCGGCTCGCGGAGACAAATAAGGAAGAAAGACCGAGAGAGAAGATTCTTAGAAAGGGTCCCGAGCATCTGGACGACGATGAGCTCCTCGTCGTCATCCTTGGCACGGGCACCGCCGCGAAGCCCGTTTTCGAGATGGCTCACGACCTGCTCGCGGACGGCGGGTTTCCGTCCCTTTTCATACGGGGCGCGAGCGACCTTCGAGCCCGCGTCCGTGGAATCGGTCCCGCGAAGGCCGCCCGCGTCGGGGCTGTTCTCGAGATCGCGGCGCGCGTCACGCGCGATTCACTTTCCAGGAAAAATCTTCTCTCCGATCCTTCCTCCGTCGGCCGCTATCTCACGGAAAAGCTCCTGGGCGAAACGCAGGAGGTCATGGGCGGCCTCCTCCTCGACTCGAAGAACCGCCTCGTCAAGGATGCGCCTCTGTTCCGAGGCACGCTGACGCACGCGGCCGTCTCGCCCGCTCCGCTCTTCAGGCTCGCGATCCTCGCGGGCGCGGCGGGCGTGATCCTGTACCACAACCATCCGTCGGGCGACCCCGAGCCGTCGCCGGAAGACATCGCGACGACGAAGCGTTTCGTCGCGGCCGGGCGCGAGATCGGCATCGAGGTGAAAGACCATGTCGTCGTGGGCCGCGGCCGATGGGTGTCGTTCCACGAGCGGAGGCTCCTGACGTGACGAGAAGGTGAAGACGTACGACGTTGCCGTCGTGGGCGGAGGGATCGTGGGCCTCGCGACGGCGTGGCGCCTGCTCGAGAAGGACCCCCGGCTCGCCGTCGTCCTCCTCGAGAAAGAGGGCGAGGCCGGCGCCCACCAGACCGGCCACAACAGCGGGGTCATTCACTCGGGCCTCTACTACAAGCCCGGCTCGGCGAAGGCGAAGACGTGCGTCGAGGGCGGGCGCCTGCTCGTGGAGTTCTGCCGCGCCCACGAGGTCCCTCACGAGATCTGCGGCAAGCTCGTCGTCGCGACGTCGGAGGAGGAAGTCCCGCGCCTCGCCGAGCTCGCCCTCCGGGGCCGCGAGAACGGCGTCGCGGGCCTCCGGGAGATGGAACCGGCCGATTTCCGGAAGATCGAGCCGCACGCGGCGGGCGTGAAGGGGATTCACGTACCGCCCACCGGCATCACGGACTTCGGCCTCGTGGCGCGGACGCTGGCCGCCCTCCTCGCGCAGAGGGGAGCCGACGTGCGCATGAACGCGCGCGTGACGGCCCTCGCCTCGTCGGCCTCCGAGGTGAACCTCGTCGCGGGCGGGCAGGAAGTCTCCGCCAGGCACGCCGTGAACTGCGGCGGCCTCCACGCCGACCGCATCGCGCGCCTCGACGGCGTCGACGCCGGCATCCGGATCGTGCCGTTCCGCGGCGAGTACTACCGCCTCGCCCCCGGCCGCGAGGGACTCGTGAAGGGGCTCCTTTATCCGGTTCCCGACCCGCGCTTCCCGTTTCTCGGCGTCCACTTCACGCGCCTCGTGGGGGGCGGCGCCGAGGCCGGCCCGAACGCGGTTCCCGCGCTCGCGCGCGAGGGCTACACGAAAACATCCTTCAACCTGCGCGACATGTGGGAAGAAGTCACGTACCCAGGCGTCTGGCGCCTCGCGGCGAAGCACGGCGGCATGGCGCTCGGCGAGCTGCACCGCTCCTTCAGCAAGAGCGCTTTCGTGAAGGCCCTGCAGAAACTCATGCCCGACATCCGAGCCGAGGACCTCGCGCCGGGCGGCGCGGGCGTGCGCGCGCAAGCGCTGCGCCGCGACGGCTCGCTGGAGGACGACTTCGTCCTCGCGCCACACGGGCGGATCGTCCACGTCCTGAACGCGCCCTCGCCTGCGGCGACGGCCTCGTTCGCCATCGGGGGGCGGATCGCCGAGGCCGTGGCGGCGATGCGCGGCTGAGGGCCGTAAGGAGCACGCCTGCGAAAGCACTTCAGAGTGAAGATGCCGCATCTGCGATCCGCTTTCGCCTTCCTGCTCCTCGCCGCACCAGTGAGCGCCGGGACCGTCACCCGGGTCGTTCCGATCGTCCTCGACGTCACGACCGACAAGGCTCACTACACGACCGAGCTGACGCTCACGAACGACACGTTTTCGCCCGTCTCGATTTCTGCTCTCTATACGCCCTCACTGGGGACGCGGACCGGCGGCGGAGCGATTCAGGAGACGCTCGGACCGGGCGAACAGAAGCGCATAACGGACGTGCTGTCGTGGCTTCGGACGAAAGGTCTTCCGTTGCCGCCCGCCGCGGCCGAATCGTCGCAGGGCGGCACTCTGAAGCTCGACTTCACGGGCCTGGACGCCTATTCGGCTCACGTCTGGGCGCTCGCGCGCACGGGCTCCGACACGCGCGCGCCGCAGCCGGAGGGTCGGGCCGGGACCGCGTACATCGCGCCCCTTGTATCCGTGGGGGCGACCCTGCAATGGGTGGAAATCCTCGTGTCGAACGAGAACGACCGCTCGAACCTCGGGATCGCAAACTTTTCGGATCAGCCGGTCACGTTCGACGTCACCATCCATGACTATTCCGGCCGCCACGACCCCGCGGGTGGTCTCACTTTTTCGATCCGGAAGGGCGCACAGCTTCCCGCGTGGGGCTGGATGCAGATCGACTCCGCGGAGCTCATGGACCTGAACGGAATCCGCGCGGGAAGTGCGACGATCAAGGTGACGTCGGGACCGCAGGCCCTGTATGCCTATGGCGTCATCAACGACCGCGTTACGAACGACGGCTCGATCTTGCCGCCTCTGCATTCGCCTCAAGTGAACCCGAACGGGTTGGTTCCTGCCGTGGAGACCAGCGGGTTCGTCACGGAGCTCACCCTGAGAGACCTTGGAAGCGCCAATCCTGCCTCGCAGAATAGCGCTGTGTCTCTGATGTACCGGGAAGCTCTTTCGCCCGCGCTCGGGGCTGGAGGCAACATCTTAATGAGGTCGCCACAGTACGACCACGTCATCGTGGACGCACTGGAAGCCTTCCGGGGGGGAGGTATGTCGATCGGACCGAAAGCGGCAGCGGATTACGGAGGCGCACTCTGGATCTATCCGCTTTGGGGCGGGTGGGGACAGGCTCGGACCCTCACACCGTCGCCGGGCGGCGGCCGGTTCGGCGTCTTTACACCCTTTGTAGGGCAGGCGGACGCTGCCTCTGATCGGGCGGCGGTCTATGGCCTCGTGTCGGACGATCTAAACCGCTCGAACGTCGCCGTCATGAACGTCGGCGACGTCCTTCCGGCTCGTCAGAACGGGCCCATCACGCTGCGCCTGCAGGTCCACGACGGAGCGTCGGGCGGAGCAGCGAAGGGCGCGCCTGTCGACGTGACGCTGGAGTACATGGGCTGGAAGCAGTTCAACGGAATCCTGCGCGACGTAGGCGTGACGGAGGGCTGGGTCGAGGTGATCCGCCTGTCGGGTTCGGCGTCGTGGTTCGCCTACGGCGTCGTGAACGACGGGGCTTACCCGGGACAGCGTACCGGCGACGGGGCGTACATCCCGATGGCGAAATAGGGCCCGCGCCAGGGGCGAAGCAGGCCTTTGGCGCCCCCGGACAAGCGTTTCAGCCGTAGAGACCACACGATTTCCTTGAAAGCGCCGGCGCGCGGAGCGAGATTGATGGCTACGGGGGGCACATGCGCATCGTCTCGTCGCGGGTTCTACTTACGTCTCTCGCGGCCGTCTTCGCAGCCGCGGCGCCGCCTGTTCTCGCCCAGGGCGGTCTGCCGCCGGACCCGGGCCGGACCATCCGCGAGGGCATGAGCAGGCCGCGCATGACCCGGGTCCAAGCACAGTTGAAGGAAGGGGCTGGCCCCGGCGGATGTCTGATGCGCGACGCGTCGTTCGCGATTTTCGGCGGGAACTTCGGGCCCACCGCGGACGGCCGGAGGCTGATCGCGTCGCGCCGTGGCACTTTGGTTGGACCCGTGACGGTCCTCGCGTGGGCCCCGGCGCGGATCGACGCACGTTTGAGCCTCGGAGCCGATCTCGAGGGCGAGACGATCGCCGTCGACCTCGTGAACGCGCGTGGCGAGTCCCTGACGCTCGCCGGCGGCGTGTCGTTCCCTGTCTGTTTCCGGGACCAGACCTTCCTGGGAGGCAACCTGCGACTTCCGACCTGCGCGAGCGAACACCGCCGGTTCCGCGTCGTCGCGGAAGGGCCGGGGCACCTCGAGAGAGTCGTGAACGTCTCGCCGCACGCCGCGTCGGCGGCCTACGGGTTCTCGGCGCTCGCGCAGGGCTCGTGGGTCGTCTCCGCGAGCGAAATCGCGCTCCATCCGACGCCGACCCCGCGGCCGGGAGCCGGACCCTTCGGGGGACCCATACCCATCGGGGGACCGTCCGGCGGCGTCCCCGTCCTGGCCGGATGCTCCGGCCCCAGCCTGGGTTTCGATCCTCGGAGCCGGACGGTCGTGATCTCGAACGCGCAGCACCGCGCGACGGGCGTCGACTTCGCCGAACGCCTCCTCTCGCTCCCGAGCCCCGCCCTTCCCGGCGCCTTCGGTGCGACGCCGACTCCCGGCGGACCCGGCGGCTCGGTCCCGTACCCGCGCTTCAGCTTTCCGACACTCACGCCCACGCCGGTGCGCTGAGCCGCGCGCCGTCCGTTCCAGGCGGCCCGCGGGTTATCCTCTTCCGTTCATGGCGTGCCGCTACTTCACGACCCCCATCTACTTCGTCAACGACCGACCCCACATCGGGCACCTCTACACGACGGTCGTCACGGACACGCTCGCGCGGTACTTCCGCCAGCGGGGGGAGGACGTGCGTTTCCTGACCGGTACGGACGAGCACGGCCAGAACATCGAGAGGGTCGCGAAGAAGGAAGGCGTCGCTCCGATCGTCGTCGCGGACCGCCATTCACCGACGTTTCGGAATCTCTGGAAAGAGTTCGGCATCTCCAACGACGACTTCATCCGCACGACCGAGCCGCGCCACCGGGCGGGCGTCGAAGAGATCATCCGGTTGATCGACGCGGCGGGCGACTTCTACACGGCGGGGCACGAGGGCTGGTACTGCGCGAACTGCGAGGCCTTCTATCCCGAAAAGGATCTCGCCCTGGGGAACTGCCCGGTCCACGGCTTCAAGCCCGAGTGGCAGCGCGAGGAGAATGTCTTCTTCCGCCTGTCGAAGTACGGACCCCGACTCCTCGAGCTCTTCGAGAAGGGTGTCGAGGGAAGGCCGTTCGTCTTTCCCGAGTCGCGCCTGAACGAGGTGCGCTCGTTCGTCGAGTCGGGCCTCAAGGACCTCTCCGTGTCGCGCACGACGATCTCGTGGGGCATCCCTTTCCCGCGGCATCCGGGGCACGTCGTCTACGTGTGGCTCGACGCGCTCGTGAACTACATCACCGCGCTCGGGTTCGGGTCTCACGAAGTCTCGCTGTACGAGCGCTACTGGCCCGGCATCCACGTCATCGGCAAGGACATCCTCCGGTTCCACGCGGTCTACTGGCCGGCGTTCCTCATGTCGGCCGGCCTTCCCGTCCCGCGCCAGGTCGTCTCGCACGGATGGTGGCTCCGCGACGCGAAGAAGATGTCCAAGTCCACGGGCAACGTCGTTCGGCCCGACGACCTCGTCGCCGCCTTCGGCGTGGACGCCTTGCGCTGGCATCTCGTTTCGGCCATGTCGTTCGGGCAGGACGCGAACTTCTCCGACGAGGACTTCCTCGGCGGCTACAACGCCGACCTCGCGAACGGGCTCGG
>JAMQPJ010000159.1 GCA_023717585.1 Thermoanaerobaculia bacterium | reverse complement strand
CCGGCTCGTGCTCGCGAAGCGTCTCAGGATCATCGGGTCGACCTTGCGGAGCCGGCCGCTCGAGGAGAAGGCCGCCCTGACGGCTGCCTTCGTGAGCGACGTCCTGCCCGGCTTCTCGGATGGCTCGCTCGTTCCGGTCGTGGACCGGACGTTTCCGCTCGCCGAGGCCGCCGCCGCTCATCGCCGCATGGCCGCGAACGAAAACGTGGGGAAGATCGTGCTCGTCGCGGGCTGAGAGGTGGCGTCCATCCCGTTTCCTCCGCGCGCGGTGGTTTTCGACCTCGACGGGACGCTCGTGGACGCGTACGCGGCGATCCACGAGTCGCTCGGCGTCGTCCTCGCGGCTTTCGGCCGGCCGCCCGTCACGCGCGACGAGACGCGCCGGATGGTGGGCCACGGACTCGAGGTCCTCATCGCAGGGGCCGTGGGCGGCGAGAACGTGGTCGAAGGCGTACGCCTGTTTCGCGAGCGGTACGAGAGAGTCGGGCTCGAGGCGACGCGCCTTCTCCCGGGCGCCGAGAACGTCACGCGGATCCTCTTCGAGCGCGGGATCCGTCTCGCGATCGCGTCGAACAAGCCCGCGCGCTTCACGCGGCCGCTGCTTGCAGGGTTCGGGATCGCGGGGCGCTTCGACTTCGTGGCGGGTCCGGACGACGGCTTTCCGCCCAAGCCCGCGCCGCACATGGTCTTCATGGCGCTGAGCACGATGGGAGTCCCGGGAACGGACGCGGTGTACGTGGGGGACATGCCCGTGGATGTCGCGACGGCCCGCGCCGCCGAACTTCCCATCATCGCACTTCCGACGGGCAGTGCGACGCGAAAAGAGCTCGAAGCGTGTTTTCCCGACGCGATCGTCGAAGATCTCGAAGGGCTTTTGCCGCTGCTCCTGGCCTCGTAGAATCCGCGGCCATGACGCACTTCGACTCGACCGCCGGCTCTCCCGGTCAGATTCGCTTCTTCAACCCCGGCCCCGTGTGGGTACGGCCGCAGGTGATGCAGGCGCTGACCGGTCCCATGCTCTCCCACCGCTCTCAGGCATTCATGGACCTTTACGGGCGCATTCAGGGAAAGCTCCCGAAGGTCTTCCGGACGGCGCGCATGGCCCACACCCTTGCGACCTCGGCGACGGGCGTCTGGGAGTCGGCGCTGATCTCCTGCGTCGAAGGCCCGGTTCTCTCTCTCTGCAACGGCGCCTTCTCCGACAAGTGGGGCGAGATGGCCACGCGCATGGGGCTCGAGGCCGACATCCTCAAGTTCGAATGGGGCCAGGCCGTACCGGCCGACGCCGTGAAGAAGAAGCTCGCCGAGAAGAAGTACGCCGCCGTGACGGTCGTCCACAGCGAGACCTCGACGGGCGTGCTCTCGGACCTCGCCGCGATCGCGAAGGTGGTCCGCGAGAATTCCGATGCCCTCGTCTTCGCGGACGCCGTCACGTCCCTCGCCGGGACCCAGGTCGAGACCGACGCGTGGGGCCTCGACGTAGTGCTCACGGGCTCGCAGAAGGCGTTCGCGCTTCCGCCCGGGCTCGCTCTCTTCGCCGTCTCCGAGCGCGCGATGACCGCCGCGAAAAAGAAGAAGTTCCGCGGCCTGTATCTGGACCTCGTGGATGTCGAGGCGTTCGCGGCCAAGAAGCAGACGCCCACCACGCCCTGCCTGCCGCTGCTCTACGCCCTCGACGTCCAGCTCGACCACATCCTCGCCGAGGGGGTCGAGAACCGCTGGGCCCGGCACGCCGCCATGCGCAAGACGATCGAGGACTGGTCGGCGAAACACGGGTTCCGCGTCTTCGCCGAGGCCGGCGCGCACTCGCCCACGGTCACGTCCCTCATTCCGCCGGAAGGCGTCAACGCCGAGGAGCTGAACAAGGCGCTCAAGGCCATGAAGTGGACGACGGGTTCGGGCTACGGAAAGCTCAAGGCCACGAACGTTCGCATCGGCCACATGGGCGACGTCGACGTCGCCTCCGTGGAGAGCTATCTGAAGGCGCACGAGGAGGCCATCGCCGCGATGCGAAGCAGGGCCGGGAGCCCTGCGTGACGGCGGATCGCGTCCTCATCGCCGAACCCCTCTCCGAAACCGGTCTCGCCGTTCTGGCGAAGGCAGGCCTCGCCGCGGACGTCCGCACGGACCTTTCCCGCGAGGCCCTTCTCGCGACGATCGGCGACTACGACGCCCTCATCGTGAGGTCCGCGACGCAGGTGGACCGCGAGCTCCTGACCGCAGGAAAGAAGCTCCGCGTCGTCGGGCGTGCCGGCGTCGGCCTCGACAACGTGGACGTCAAGGCCGCCACGGAGCGCGGGGTCCTCGTCGTCAACGCTCCATCCGGGAACGTCGTCTCCGCGGCGGAGCATGCGATCGCCATCCTTCTCGCGTTCCTGCGCAAGATCCCCCAGGCACAGACTTCGCTGAAGGCCGGGGAATGGAAGCGCACGAAGTTCGTCGGAACCGAGCTGCAGGGCAAGACCGTGGGCCTCGTGGGCCTCGGCCAGGTCGGCGCCCGCGTGGCGGCGCGCTTGCGCCCCTGGCACGTCACGCTCCTCGCGTTCGACCCGTTCGTGACGCCGGAGCGCGCCCAGGAACTGGGCGTGACGCCGGTCTCGCTGGAGGAGCTGCTCGCGAAATCCGACATCGTCTCCCTTCATGCTCCGGGCGGCGCGGAGACCAGAAACCTCATCGGCGCCCCGCAGCTGGCGGCGATGAAGAAGGGCGCGATCCTCGTGAACTGCGCGCGCGGTCCGCTCGTGGACGAGGCGGCGCTCGTCGCCGCGCTCGACTCGGGCCACCTGACCGGCGCGGCCCTCGATGTCTTCGCCGTGGAGCCGCCCAAGGACTTCGCCCTCATGAAGCACCCGAAGGTGCTGTGCACCCCGCATCTCGGAGCGTCCACGGTCGAAGCGCAGGACCGCGTGGCGGTCGAGACCGTCGAGATGCTGACCGAGGCGCTCAAGGGCTCGCCGTTCATCGCGGCGGTCAACCTGCCGTTTCCGTCGGGCGGCGACCCGCACGCGGCGCTGCCGTGGATGCGGCTCGCCGAGCAGGTCGGCATGTTCGTCGGGCAGGCGATGCCCGAGGCGCCGAAGCAGCTCACGGTCACGCTCGCCGGCGTGCCCGAGAGCATGCGGAAGGCCTGCGTCGTCTCCGCGGTGAAGGGCGTCGTCTCGGCGTTCGCCGAGGGTGTCAACATCGTGAACGCGGTTTCGCTCGCGAAGCTGAGCGGGATTTCGGTCTCGGACTCCGTGCGCGAGGTTGCGGGCGGCTACGCGAGCCTCGTCACCGTGACGGCCGGGGACCGCAGCGCCTCGGGAACTCTGTTCGGCGAAAAGCTCGGGCGGATCGTGGCCGTCAACGAGCTCTCCCTGGAATTCTCTCCGGAAGGGACGCTTCTCGTCATCGCGAACCGGGACGTGCCGGGCGTGGTCGGGCGGATTGGGACGCTGCTCGGGTCACGGGGAATCAACATCTCGGATTTCGCGCTATCGCGCGGAAGGGACGGCCGGGCGGCGGCCGTCGTGCGCATCGACCGGCCGGACGGTGCCCCGATCGAACAGGATCTCGTCAAGGCCGTCTCGACGCTCGAGGGGATCATTGCGGCGCGCCTCGTGACACTCGGGTGAGCGCGTGAGCCCGGCGCCACGCGTACGTGCGAGGCGGCGCGTCGGCGTCGTGTTCGGCGGTCCCTCGCGCGAGCACGGGGTGTCGTTCGTGTCGGCGGCGTGCCTGCTCGGGAATCTCCCGTCGGAAGGCCACGAAGCGATCCCGCTGTTCGTGGGGAAGAACGGCGTCTGGCATGAGCCGTCGGCGTCGAAGAAAGAGCTGGAGCGCCAGCTCTCACGGCCGCCGAAGGATCTGCTTCTCGACGGCGTGAAGCCGGGGTCGAAGCCGGCCGGCACCTCGGAGATCGTCGACTCTTTCTTCACGGCGTGGCACGCGGCCAGCGCCGACGTGCTCTTTCCCATCGTGCACGGGACCTTCGGCGAGGACGGGGTGCTGCAGGGTCTCCTCGAATCGCTCGGCATCCCGTACGTGGGGTTCGGCGTCGCGGCTTCGGCAGTGGGCATGGACAAGATCTTCATGAAGGCGGCCTTCGGCGCGGCGGGACTCCCGCAGGTGGATTACGTCGCCTTCTCGCGCGCCGAGTGGACGCGACCCGAGGAACGCGCGTCTCTCGTGGAGCGAGCGCGACGCCTCGGCTTTCCGCTTTTCGTGAAACCGGCGTGCGCCGGCTCTTCCGTGGGGGTATCGAAGGTGAAATCGAAGGGGGGCCTCGCCCCGGCGGTCGAAGAGGCGTTTCTCGTGGACGGGCGTGTTCTCGTCGAGAAGGGCGTGGACGCCCGCGAGATCGAGTGTTCCGTTCTCGAGGGCGAACCGGGCGGTCCGACCGAGGCCTCGGTGCCGGGCGAGATCGTGCCCGGACACGAGTTCTACGACTACGAGGACAAGTACATCTCGACCGGTTCGCGCGCGATCATCCCGACCGACCTGCCGGAGTCCTTACAGGGAGACGTGCGGCAGCTCGCCGTACGCGCGTTCGACGTCCTCGGCGGCGCCGGCTTCGCGCGGGTGGACTTCTTCCTCGAGCGCGGCACGCATCGGCTCCTGGTGAACGAGATCAACTCCCTTCCGGGCTTCACGCCCATCTCGATGTTCCCGAAGATGTGGGAAGCGACGGGCTTGCCGCTGCCGAAGCTCCTCCACAGGCTCGTCCGCAGCGCGTTCCAGCGTCCGCTGCGGGGGCGCTGAGCGGCCTCTTCGTCTAGCGGTAGACGACGACGATGCCGGCGAGGCCCATCTCGCCCAGCGACTCGCGCGCCGCCTCCGCTTCCCCGCGAGTCCCGTACGGTCCGAACTTCACGCGCTTCAGGCCCTGGAACTCCTCGATGTAGGGATTCGGGTAACGCGCGGCAAGGCGGTCGCGCAGGCGGACCGCATTCGCCTCGTCGCCAAACGCTCCGGCCTGAACGGCCCACGCGCCGGCGCGTGGCGACGCGGCCGCGGTCGAAGTGTCCGCCGTGTTCGCGGCCGTGACGGAGGGCGGCTCGTCGCTGCCCGCTCGTATCCGCGAGTTGTCTCCCAGCGTCACGACGCGGAGCGTGACGGGCACGACTCCGTCCCCGACCGAACCGATCTCCTGGGCTGCCGCCTTCGAGAGATCCACGATGCGGCCCGCCACGAACGGCCCGCGGTCGTTGATCCTCACGCGGACGGTCCTGCCGTTCCTCTCGTTCGTCACGTCCACGACCGTTCCGAGCGGCAGCGTGCGGTGCGCGGCCGAGACCTTCTCGGGACGGAACGTCTCGCCCGAAGCGGTCGGCAGCCCGTCGAACTCCTTGCCGTACCAGGACGCGAGACCTTTCTCGCCGCCACTCGAAGTGGCGGCCGTCTTAGCAGGCGGTTGAGAGGAACAGGCTGTTAGGAGGAAGAGAATCAGGAGGGGAGAAGAGAAGATTTCTCTGAAGGTGAATGGGGCACGGCACCGGCAGTTCCATTGGGCGCCAATCGCGCGGCGGGCAGCCGTCTCATTCACGTTCTAAGAAAATCTTCTTTCTCTTTTCTTCTTTCTTTCCGAAGCAAAATATTCTTCTTTTCCTTCCGGGCGTTCAGACGCGGACCTCTTCGCGCGTCTCGCCGCCGGCGGCCTCGGGATCCGTCGCGAGGATCGGCTCGATTTCGGTCTCGAGGAACTCGTCGACCTGCTCCGGCGCGCGGCCGATGAAGCGCGCGGGCTCGGAGGCAGCGATCACCTCGGCGGGAGTGAGCCCGAAGGCCGGGTCGGCTGCGATGCGGAAGAGGAGGTCGTTTTCGCCTCCCTCCTGCTTCATGCGGTCGCCCGCGGCCTGCGCGAGGACGCGCATCCTCTCGTGGAGGGCCTGGCGGTCCCCGCCCTTCTTGGCCGCCGCCATGAGGATGTTCTCGGTCGCGAGGAAGGGCAGCTCCACGTCGAGCCGGCGCCTCACGACGGCGGGATGGACGACGAGCCCGTCCGTCACGGCGTCCCAGAGGAGCAGGATCGAATCGGCCGAAAGGAACGATTCGGCGAGGGCGAGGCGCCGGTTCGCGGAGTCGTCGAGCGTCCGCTCGAACCACTGGGTCGCATGCGTCCAGTTGCCGTTGTCGGCGATGGAGAGCAGCCAGCGCGCGAGGGCGTTCATCCGCTCGCACTTCATCGGGTTCCGTTTGTAGGGCATCGCGGACGAGCCGACCTGCTTGCGGCCGAACGGCTCTTCGACCTCCTTCATGTGCTGAAGGAGGCGGACGTCGTTAGCGAACTTCGAGGCGGAGGCCGCGAGGCCGGCGAGGGCGGAAAGGACGAGGGCATCCTGCTTGCGCGTGTACGTCTGGCCGGAAATGAGGAGGCGGTCGGTGAAGCCCGCCTTCTGGGCGATGAGCCGGTCGAGGCGCTCGGCCTTGTCTGCGTCGCCGTCGAAGAGCGCCACGAACGAGGCCTGCGTCCCCGTCGCTCCCTTGCAGCCGAGGAAGCGCAGCTCGTCGGCCCGGCGGACCAGCTCGCGGTGATCCAGGGCAAGGTCCTGGAGCCAGAGGCACGCGCGCTTGCCCACCGTCGTCGGCTGCGCGGCCTGAAAGTGCGTGAAGCCGAGGCAGGGAAGGTCCCTGTAGGCACGCGCAAAACGCGAAAGCCGGCCGATGACCCGCACCGTGCGCCTGGCGAGGAGGCGCGACGCTTCACGCAGCAGGAGGAGGTCGGCGTTGTCCCCCACGAAGGCCGATGTCGCGCCGAGATGCAGGACTCCTTTCGCCGCGGGCGCGACGTCGCCGAGGGCGTGGAGGTGGGCCATGACGTCGTGCTTCGTCTCGCGCTCGTACCGGTCGGCTGCCGCGAGCTCCGCCTCGGTGGGCACGAGGTGGGCCCGAAGAGCCTCGAGCGACGCTTCCGGAATGGGGAGCCCGAGCTCTTTTTCGGCCTCTGCGAGCCAGAGCCAGAGCTTCCGCCAGGTCGTGAACTTCGAGCGGGCCGAGAACAGCGCGGACATCTCGGCAGAGGCGTAGCGGCTCGTGAGGGGATTCTCGTAGCGGTCGATGGGGGAGCCGGACGAGTCGCTCATGGGCTCACTCCTCGATCTCGTCGTCGGTGGGCAGCCGGAATTCCTTGGTCTCGTCGTTGCCGCAGATGTTGCAGAACGCGCTCACGATGCCCTTCCTCTCGGTGTACTCGAAGAAGTAGCAGGGCGTGTCGCAGTTCAGGCAGACGAGGAACTCGACGTCTTCGCTCATCGCGCGATTCCGTGAGGGTTCAGGTTAGCATCCTGGAGGCGGCTCGTGCCGCCTCTTCGAGGCCCGCCATGACACTCTCCGTCGACTCCGAGATCGGCCGTCTGCGGGCGGTGCTCGTCCACGAGCCCGGACGCGAGATCGACCGCATGGTGCCGTCGATGATGCAGGACCTGCTTTTCGACGACATCCTGTTCGGGGCCCGTGCGCGCGAAGAGCACCGCCGGTTCCGGCAGGTGCTTCGCTTCGTCGCGGACGAGGTGCTCGACGTCCAGGATCTCCTCGAGGAGGTCCTCCGGGATCCTCACGCCCGCAACGAGGTGCTGACGGAGCTTTCCACGCTTCTGGCGTGGCCTCCGGCGGTCCTGCTTGCGCTCAACGAGCTGCCTCCCGCGCGTCTCGCCGCGGGCCTCGTGGAGGGAGTCGAGCGCCCCAATCCCTCGATCACCGGCTCGCTCGATTCCCTCTACCTGCTCCCGCCCCTTCCGAACTGGTTCTTCCAGCGCGATCCGGCCACCGTCGTGGGCCGGCGCGTGGTGAGGGGCTCGATGGCGACGCGCGCAAGGTGGCGCGAGCCGCTGCTCTCGGGCGCCGTGTTCGCCCGACATCCCCGGTTCGCGGGGGCCGAGCCGCGCTTCTGGTTTCAGGAGTTCGCGGCGGGCGAAGGCCGCGACCTCTCGTGGGCGCGCATGCGTCCGACGCTCGAGGGGGGCGACGTCCTCGTGCTCTCTCCCGAGGTGCTCGTCATCGGCTACTCGGAGCGCACCGAAAAGACCACGATCGAGCGACTTGCCGAAGCGCTCCGTCGCGAGGAGTCGGCCGTGCGCAAGATCCTCGTCGTCGCGATTCCGCCGCAGCGCGCGACGATGCACCTCGACACCGTCTTCACCCGGATCTCGTCGGGCGAATGCCTCTGCTACGGTCCGATGATCCTGTCGGGAGGCGCCGAAGAGGCGGACGTATACGAGGCCGACCTCACGTCGCGCGAGATCACGTGGACCACGAGGGACGACCTTCTGTCGGCGCTCCTCGCTCTCGGCATCGATCTCGCGCCGATCCTGTGCGGCGGCCTGGATCCGATCGATCAGCAGCGCGAGCAGTGGACCGACGGCGCGAACGCGTTCGCTCTCGCCCCCGGCGTCATTCTTTGTTACGACCGCAACGAGCGCACGGCGGAGATGCTCTCCCGCCACGGATACACGGTCGTGGCCGACGACGATCTCCTGCTGGGAAGAGAGACGCTCGACCTCAGGAAGCCCGGCAAGCACGCGATACTTCTTTCGGCGCCCGAGCTGTCCCGCGCCCGGGGCGGCCCCCGCTGCATGACGATGCCGCTCGTGCGCGATCCGGTGTAGAAAGGACCGTCGATGTTCCAGAAAGACCTGATCTCGATCCACGACCTGGCGGCTGCCGACGTCGCGGCGCTCTTCACGCTGGCCGCCGGCATGAAGGCGCGCCCGAAGGAGTTCCGGGCGACTCTCTCCGGGAAGATCCTCGCCATGATCTTCGAGAAGGCGTCCACCAGGACGCGCGTCTCGTTCGAAGCGGGGATGACTCAGCTCGGCGGCGCAGCCCAGTTCCTGTCGGCACGCGACATCCAGATCGGGCGCGGCGAGCCGATCGCGGACACGGCACGCGTCCTGTCGCGCTACGTGGACGGCATCATGGCGCGCACGTTCGCGCACGACACCGTCGTCCAGCTCGCCCGCCACGCGACGATCCCCGTCATCAACGGCCTGACGGATCTTCTGCATCCCTGTCAGGCGCTGACGGACTACTTCACGATGAGCGAGAAGTTCGGGACACTCGCGGGCCTCAGGCTCGCGTATGTCGGCGACGGCAACAACATGGCTCACTCGCTGATGTACGGCGGACCGAAGTGCGGCGTCCACGTGGCCGTCGCGACGCCGGCCGGCTACGAGCCGGACGCATCCGTCACCGCGAACGCGCGAGCGGACGCCGCGGCGGCAGGAACGACCCTCCTCGTGACGCAGTCCCGCGAAGAAGCGGTGGCGGGCGCCCACGTCGTCTACACCGACGTGTGGGCCTCGATGGGCCAGGAGGCCGAACAGCAGAAGCGCGTGCGCGACTTCGCGGGCTGGACCGTCACGGACGAGCTTCTGGCCCTCGCGGACCAAAGGGCCGTCTTCATGCACTGTCTCCCCGCGCACCGCGGCGAGGAAGTGGCGGCCAGTGTCTGCGACGGGCCGCGTTCGGTCATCTTCGACGAAGCGGAGAACCGCCTCCACGTCCAGAAGG
>JAMQPJ010000128.1 GCA_023717585.1 Thermoanaerobaculia bacterium | reverse complement strand
TTCTTCGAACAGCTCGACGGCGAGGAGGACCATGGCCTCCCGCCCGACAACTATCAGGAAGCTCCCGGTCCGGTGGTCGCCCACCGGACGTCCCCGACGAACATCGGCATGGCCCTCCTGTCCACGCTCGCCGCGCACGACCTCGGGCTCCTCGAGACGGAGAAGATGCTCGCGAGGCTCGAACGCACGATCGCCACGGTGGAAGGGCTCGAGCGCCACGAAGGACACCTCCTGAACTGGTACGACACGCGGACGCTCGCGGCCCTGCCTCCGGGCTACGTGTCGACGGTCGACAGCGGAAACCTCGCCTGTTCGCTCGTCGCGCTGGCGCAGGGGCTCCTGACGCTGGCGCGGTCGCGGAGCGATCTGGAACCGCGGCTCGTTTCGCTGGCGGGACGCGCGTCGGCGCTGGCGAACGGCATGAATTTCGCCTTCCTGTACCGGGCCGACCGGCAGCTCTTCGCGATCGGGTACCGCCTGGCCGACTCGAACGGTCCGGGCCGGCTGGACGGCTCCTTCTACGATCTCCTCGCTTCGGAAGCGCGGCTCGCGAGCTTCTTCGCGATCGCCAAGGGCGACGTACCGCAGAGCCACTGGTTCCACCTGAGCCGGCTCGTCGTGAGCGTGGAGGGGGTCCCGACGCTCGTCTCGTGGAGCGCCACGATGTTCGAGTATCTGAAGCCGCTCCTTCTGACCCGCAGCTACCCCGGGACGCTGCTCCATGAATCCTGCCGCATGGTCGTGAGGCGCCAGCGGTCCTATGCGAAGGCGCGCGGGGTGGCGTGGGGGATCTCCGAATCGGCGTACGCGCTCGTCGACCGGCAGGACACCTACCAGTACAAGGCCTTCGGCGTTCCGGGTCTCGGGCTCAAGCGAGGCCTCGGCGACGAGCTCGTCATCGCCCCGTACGCGACGGCTCTCGCGGTGCTCGTGGATCCCGCCGCCGCCGTCGCGAACCTCCGGCGGCTCGCCGGCGAAGGCGCTCGCGGCGCCTGGGGCTACTATGAAGCCGTCGATCACACCGATCGGCGTGTCTCCCCGGAAGAACACGACGCGGAGCCCGCGGGCCACGTCGTCAAGGCGCATTTCGCGCATCACCAGGGTATGACGCTCGTCGCGATCGCGAACGCTCTTCTCGAGGACGTGATGGTCGAGCGCTTTCACCGGGACCCCCGGGTGAAGGCCACCGAGCTGCTGCTCCAGGAGCGGGTGCCGAGGCAGGCTCCGATCATCGACCCGCGCCCCGCCGAGGAATCCCACGCCGCGGCCCCAGCAGTCGCCGTTCCGCCGCGCCGCCTTCGGTCGCCGCACACGCCCTATCCCCGCGCGCACATCCTCGGCAACGGGGCCTACGTCTCCATCGTGACGAATGCGGGCGGGGGAGCGAGCCTCTACAGGGACCGCGCCGTGACGCGGTGGCGGGAGGACCCTACGGCGGATCCGGGCAGCCAGTTCCTCTATCTCAGGGACGTCCACACGGGAGACGTGTGGTCGGCGACGTATCAGCCGACGTGCCGGGAGGCGGACGAGTACGTCGTCGACTTCCTCGCCGAGAAGTCGGTGTTCCGCCGGCGGGATCACGAGATCGAGTCGCGGCTCGAAATCGGCGTCTCGCCCGAGGACGACGTGGAGGTCCGCCGGATCACGATCCAGAACCGGAGCGAACGGCCGCGCGAGATCGAGGTCACGAGCTACGCGGAGATCTCGCTCGGAACGATTGCGGAGGATCTCGCGCATCCCGCGTTCGGCAAGCTGTTCGTGGAAACGGCCTGGGTGGGGGAGAGCTCGGCGCTGCTCGCGCACCGGCGCCCGCGCGCGCCGGGCGAGGCGAGTCTCTGGGCGCTCCACGTCCTGAGTCTCGACCGCCGGATTCAGGCGCCGATCGAATGGGAGACGGATCGGGCCCGCTTC
>JAMQPJ010000123.1 GCA_023717585.1 Thermoanaerobaculia bacterium | reverse complement strand
CGGCGCGAGTGCGCCGTTCGCGCGTGGCTCTATCGGGGCCGCCCGTATTCCACCGAGCAGTTCCTCGCGGACGTGGACCGCGTGAGGCTCGACGACGTGTCCGCCGCGATCGGCTGCCTCTATGGCCTCGGAGGCGGCGGCCCCTCGGGCGGCGCGGGCGCAGGCCCGCTCGGTCTCGGCATCGCCGGGCCCCTGCCGGCGGGGGCGCGGCCCGAGGCCTTCGTGCGCCATCTCGCCGACGACGTCTCCGAGGCGCTCGCGGCATGACGGCCGAGACCCCCGGCCTTCCCGTCCACGTGCGCTACCGCATGGCCGAAGCGTTTCGTGACCTCGCTCCGCCGGCCTACGCCTCCCCGGGCGCCGCCGGCGCCGACCTGCGCGCGGCGGTCGCCGAGCCCCTCGTCGTCGCTCCCGGGGCGCGGCTCGTGATCCCGACCGGACTCGTGCTCGAGATTCCCGCGGGCTTCGAGGGGCAGGTGCGCGCCCGTTCGGGCCTCGCGCTGAAGAAGGGGATCGCGCTCGCGAACGGCGTCGGGACGATCGACGCGGATTACCGCGGAGAGGTCGGAGTCCTCGTCGTGAACCTCGGAAAAGAGCCCGTGACGCTCCTCCGCGGGGAACGGATCGCGCAGCTCGTGATCGCGCCCGTCGTGCGCGCCGTGTTCGAGGAGGCTTCGGGCCTCGGCGAGACGGCGCGAGGCGACGGCGGCTTCGGAAGCACGGGGGCGCGGTGAGCCGGCTCGAGGTCAGCTTCCTCGGGTCGGGCTCCTCGGGAAACTGCGCCGTCGTGCGCGTGAACGGGACGAGCGTCCTCGTGGACGCGGGCCTTTCGATGAAGGAGACCGAGAGCCGGCTCGCCCTGCGCGGCTCGTCGCTCGACGCGATCTCCGCGATCTTCGTCACCCACGAGCACGCGGACCACGCGCACGCGGCTCTCGACCTGAACCGGAGACGCGGCATCCCCGTCTACGCCTCGCGGGGGACCGCCGTTGCCGGGGGATTCCCCGGCCCGCTCTTCGCCGACGTGCGGACCGTCGCGGGCGGGAAGGAGCTCACCGTGGGCGACCTCCACGTGCGCGTCACGTCCACGCCGCACGACGGGGCCGAATCGGTGTGCTACGTCTTCGCGGACGCAGGAGGGCGCCGCGTGGGCATCGTGACGGACCTCGGGCATCTTTCCCGCGTGGTTCTCGAGGCGCTGGCGGGTTGCGAGGTGCTCGGGCTCGAGGCGAATCACGACGAGGACCTCCTGCGGTCCGGTCCCTATCCGCCCTATCTCAAGAAACGGATTCTTTCGGCCGTGGGCCATCTGTCGAACGAGTCCGCCGCGGACGGGCTGAAGCGCCTCGTCGGGCCCCGCACCGGAGCCGTGGTCGCGCTTCACGTCTCGCGGCACAACAACACGCGGGCGCTCGCGGAGCGCGTGTTTCGCGAGGCCCTCGACGCGACAGGTTCACGCGCAACGCTCGCCGTCGCGCGGCACGACGCGCCCACGGAGTGGATCGGCGTGTACTAGAAGAGAGGAGTCGACGATGACGGTTCTCGTGAAGGTCATGCTCAAGCCGGGGGTCCTGGATCCCCAGGGAAAAGCCATCGCCGACGCCCTTCACCGCCTCGGCTACGGCGCCGTCTCCGACGTGCGGGCGGGGAAGCTCTTCCGCATCGAGGTCGCCACGGACGATCCGAAGGCGGCGCGGGAAGCGGGCTCTCAAATGGCGGAGAAGCTGCTCGCGAATCCCGTCATCGAGGACTACGAGCTCGTTCTCGAGGCGGCCGGCGCGGAGGCCGGAATGGAAGCCGGAGCGCATCGGTGAGCGGCGCGACTCCGGGCGGCGGCGCGGGGACGGGCATACCGCGGGTCGCGGTGGTCGTCTTTCCGGGCAGCAACTGCGACGAGGACGCGGCCATCGCCTCGCGAAACGTGCTCGGGGCGGACGTGAAGATGGTGCGGCACGACGAACGCGCGCTCGGAGATCCCGACCTCGTGATCCTCCCAGGGGGCTTCTCCTACGGCGATTACCTGAGGAGCGGCGCAATGGCGCGCTTCTCGCCGGTCATGGAGTCCGTCGCCTCGTTCGCCGGACAGGGTGGAGCGGTGCTCGGCATCTGCAACGGATTTCAGATCCTGTGCGAGGCCGGGCTCCTGCCCGGCGCGATGCTGCGGAACGAAGGCCTCCGCTTCGTGTGCCGGGACGTTTTCCTGCGCGTCGAATCGAAGCGCACCCCGTTCACGCTCGCGATCAACAAGGGCGACGTCCTCCGGATGCCCGTCGCGCACGGAGACGGAAACTGGACCGCCGAGAAGAGGGTCTACGAGGAGATGCTCGCGCGGGACCAGATCGTATTCCGCTACGTGCGCGCCGACGGGTCGCGGGGAGCGGGGGGCAATCCGAACGGCTCCTTGGACGACGTGGCGGGCATCTGCAACGTGAAGGGCAACATCGTGGGCCTCATGCCGCACCCGGAGCGCGCGTCCGAGGAGCTTCTCGGCGGTACGGACGGCGCGCGCCTCTTCAAGTCCTTCGCGACGACCCGCATGGCGATGCACGGGGCGTAAACGCGCATCGAACGGTCAGCGCGTCTTCATCGCGTTTTCATCGACCTTTCATCCAGGCCACGCATTTCTCGAGCTCCTTGCGCATCGCGGCGGGGGAGTCGGCGCGAAACGTCTCGCCGTGGCCGGGGAAGACATGGGTGAAGGAGGTGTCGAGCAGGCGCTCCATCGAGCGGATCTGCTCCTCCCACGAGTACCAGCAGGCGTCGCGGAACCCGACGAGATGCCCGCGGCGCTTCGAGAACGCGAGGTGATCGCCCGTGAAGAGAAAGGTGTCCTTGAAGAGGAGCACCGAGTGGCCGCGCGTATGGCCCGGCGTCGGGATCGCGAGGAGGTCGTCCGCGAGACGGACGGGCGCGTCGCCTTCCAGCGCGCGCTCGGGCGGCTCGCCGAGCGCGGCCGCGTCGCGCGCGTGGATGAGGCGGTCGCAGCCGAAGCGCCTCCTCAGGGCAGCGTGGTCCGCAACGTCGTCGCGGTGCGTCAGGAAGAGCGTCTTGACTCCGCCCAGCCGCTCGAGGCCGGAGAGGAGAGGGGCTGCGGCGCGCGGTGAGTCGACGAGGACGTTGCCCTCCGGGCGCTTCAGGAGCCAGCTCCAGGCTCCGAACGACTTCTCCGACGTGTAGCCGCAGAAGAAGACGTCGTCCCCGACGGATTCGGGGAAAGCTTTCGCGGCCTCGCGAACCTGCGCGGACCGGCGGCCGGCTCCGATCGAGCCGGTCGGGCAGGCGACGAGCGCCCGAAGCGCGCGGCTTTCCGCCGCGGTGTCGCCCGGCTGCCGTGAAACGTAGGAAAAGCCGTTTCCCTGGGAAAAGACCTCCGGAGCCATCTGCCGGCAGGTCGCGCAGTCGATGCAAGTCCGGTCGACGAAGAAATCTCCGGAAACGTTCTCGGGAAGTCGGTCGGCGAGCTTCGCCACGCCCCCGAGAACACGCGTCGTGCGCTGGCTATTCCGGGGAGAAGCCCTAGAATGACGGCTGGTTTCAGGCCTCTGACGCACGACCTTGTAGCTCCGCACTGAGAGCCCGGCCCTTCGGGGCCGCCCGCGCTCTCCCGATCGCGCCGCGACTTTTCGCGGCGCTGACTGGTTCTTCGTGCGCGATGCCGATCGAAAAACAAGGAGTGCTTCATGACGCTCATCGAGCGTTTCGGCTGGTCATCATTCTTCGAGACCCGGTTCCTTTCGTTCGCGCCGGAAGGGCTCATTCCCGCCCGCATCCTTCGCGAGGAGAGGGAGTGGTTCCTCGTCGTCGCTCCGGAAGGCGAGGCGGTCGCCGAGACCTCGGGCCGCCTCCGGCACGCGGCGAGGAGCCGCCTCGATCTGCCGGCCGTGGGCGACTGGGTTGCCCTCGAGCCGCCGTCGAACGGGGGCCCGGCCGTCATTCAGGCTGTGCTCCCGCGGCGCAACCGGATTGCGCGCAAGGCCGCGGGGTATGCGGCGAACCCGCAGGTTCTCGCGGCCAACGTGGACGTGCTTCTCGTCGCCATGGCGCTCGACGGCGACTTCAACATCCGGCGTCTCGAACGTTACGCCGCTCTTGGGTGGGAGAGCGAGGCTCCGCCTCTCGTCGTTCTCACGAAGTCCGACGCGTGCGCGGACGTCGACCTGCGCGTCGCGGACGCCCGCGCGGCGACGGGTGCGGACGTCCTCGCCGTGAGCGCGGTGACGGGAGATGGCCTGCCCGAGCTCGCCGCGCGGCTCGCGCCCCGGCGGACCCATGCCCTTGCGGGCATGTCGGGGGTGGGGAAGTCGACGCTCGTGAACCGGCTGACCGGAAGAGGCGTCCAGGCCGTTCGTGAGATCCGGGCCTCGGACGGCCGCGGGCGGCACACGACGACGCGCCGCGACCTGCTCCTTCTGCCGGGTGGCGCTCTCCTCGTGGACACGCCGGGAATGCGCGAGCTGGCGCTCTGGGATGGACCTGGAGAAACCGCGTTCTTCGACATCGGCGCGCTCGCGTCGCGGTGTCGCTTTCGCGACTGCCGCCACGGCGCCGAGCCGGACTGCGCGGTGCGCTCAGCGGTTGCGGACGGCCTGCTGGATCCCGGTCGACTCCTCGGCCACAGGAAACTCCTGAAGGAAGCCGCCTGGCTCGCCCGAAGGGAGGATGCCGGGCTCGCGCGGGCCGAGAAGGAGCGCTGGAAGACGCTCACCCGCGAGGCGAAGCGGCAGGGGCGCTCCAAGCGGGAGCCCCGATGAGTTAACGTCCCGCCATCCATGCAGCCGCCGTCCGGCGCGCCCCGGCGCCTCATCGGCCTCGTCGACGCCGCGGCTCTCGTCGTCGGCTCGATGATCGGTTCGGGCATCTTCATCGTCTCGGCCGAGTCCGCGCGGCTCGTCGGAACGCCGGCGCGGCTGCTCGCCGTGTGGCTCGTCGCCGGGCTGCTCACGCTCCTTGCCGCGAACGCGTGCGCCGAGCTCGCGACGATGTTTCCGCTCGCGGGCGGCCCCTACGTCTTCTTTCGCGAGGCCTACGGGCCGCTCGCGGGCTTTCTCTTCGGGTGGACGACGGTTCTCGTCATCCAGACCGGCACGATCGCGGCCGTCGCGGTCGCGTTCTCGAAGTTCCTCGGCCTTCTCGCGCCGTCCGTCTCCGGCGGCGCGGCAAAGGCGGTGGCGGGGTTCGTCGTGATCGTCCTGACGGGGACGAACGCGCTCGGGCTGCGGGTGGGCACGCGCGTGCAGAACGCGCTGACCGCCGTCAAGGTCGCCGCGCTCCTGGCCCTCACCGCAGGGGGCATCCTTTTCGGGAGGGCCCCGGCGGAGGCGATTGGGGAGGCCGGAGCCGCGGCCGCGGAGTCTCCCGCGTCGGGCGCGCTCGTCCTGGCCTTCGCGCTCGCGCTCGTCGGGCCCGCGTTCTCGCAGTCGGCCTGGACGAACGTGACGTTTCCGGGCGCGGAAGTCGCCGAGCCCGGCCGCACGTTTCCGCGGGCCCTCCTGCTCGGCTGCGCGCTCGTGGCCGGACTGTACGTGCTCGCGAACGTGGGGTACCTTCGGACGATCGGGTTCTCCGGCATCGCCCATGCTCCTCAGGATCGCGTCGGAACGGCGGCCGCCGCGGCGCTCGTGCCGGCCGGCGGCGCGTGGATGGCGGCGGCGATCCTCGTGTCCACGTTCGGGTGCGCGAACGGCCTCGTCCTCTCGGGCGCGCGCGTCGTCTACGCGCTCGCCGCGGACGGCCACCTCCCCAAGGCCGCCGCACGTCTGAACCGTGCGGGCGTGCCCGGTGTGGCGCTCGCCGTGCAGGCCGCCTGGTCGCTCGTCCTCGTGCTCTCGGGCACGTACTCGGATCTCCTCCGTTACGTCGTGGCCGTCGAGTTCGTCGTGCTCGTCCTTCTCGTGCTCGCGGTGCCCGCCCTGCGGCGCCGTCTGCCCGCGCGCGAGCGGCCGTACCGCGCGTGGGGGCATCCCTTCACCTCGGGCCTTTTCGTCCTCCTCGCGGGCACGATCGTCGTCCTTCTCGCGGTCGCGAGTCCGCGCACGACGCTGCCCGGCTTCGGCCTTGTCCTCGCCGGCATCCCGGTCTACCTCGCGCGGCGGGGGAGGGGACACGCGCGATGAAGGAGGCCGGCGAGTTCGCGTGGCTCCTCACGTTCGAAGGCGAAGAGACCGCGGCGAACGGGGCCGCGCGCGGCGCCGCCGCGGCGATCCTCACGTCGCGCCTGCCCGGCGTGGTGGAGGTCGTGCCGGCGGCGCGATCCGTGCTCGTCGCCGGCACGCCGGAGCTGGACCCGGGCCGACTCCGCGCGTTCGAGATGGCCCGTCCCGATGCCGATCGTGCCGCTTCGGCCGCCCCGGCCCCGCCGCCCCGCGCGCACGAGATCCGGATGGTGCCGGACGGCGCGGATCTCGACGAGATCGCCTCGCGTTCCGGGCTGTCCCCGGCCGCGTTTCTCGAGATCTTCACGCAGCTCCCGTTCACCGTGGGTTTCCTCGGCTTCTCGCCGGGGTTCGCCTATCTCTACGGGCTTCCCAAGGCGTTTCATCTGCCGCGGCGCGGCACGCCGCGCGTCGCCGTGCCGGCAGGCAGCATCGCTCTCGCCGGGCCCTACGTCGGGATCTATCCGACGTCGACGCCCGGCGGCTGGAATCTCCTCGGCACGACGCAACGCCGTCTCTTCGACCTCCGCGCCGATCCTCCTTTCCTTTTCGCGCCGGGCGACCGGCTGAGATTCCGGCTGTGACGCCGCCACGGGGCCTCCTCGCCCTCGAGCCCGGGCTCCTGACGACGGTCCAGGACATCGGGCGTCATGGCTGGGCGGCGTCCGGCGTGCCCGTGGCCGGCGCGCTCGACGAGGAGGCCCTGCGCCTCGCGAACCTGCTCGTCGGCAACGCCGAGGGCGCGGCCGCGCTCGAGATCACGCTCGTCGGACCGGTGCTGCGCGTGTCGGGCGCGCTCGACGTCGCGGTCGTGGGAGGTTCGTTCGGCCCTGCCCCGGGGAGCGTGCTCAGTCTCGCGGACGGCGAGGTCCTCTCGCTCGCGGCCGCGCGCGGCGCGGCGCGCGCGATCGTCGCCGCCTCGGGCGGGTTCGACGTCCCCGTCGTCCTGGGAAGCCGGTCCACCTGTCTCTCGGCCCGCTTCGGCGGATTCCAGGGCAGGCGGCTCTGGCGCGGAGACTTTCTCGCCGTGGCGCCGCCCTCGTCGCCCCCGCTCCTCGACGCCTCGGTCGACCTCGTGGAGCCGGCAGGCGACGTCGTCCTCAGGGCGTTCGCGGGTCCCGACGAAGCGGAATTCGACGCGAAACAGCGCGCGGCGTTCTGGGGCTCGCGCTGGAGGATCCTCCCCGAGTCGAACCGCATGGGGCTGAGGCTCGGAGGGCCGTCCCTCGGCCTCCAGGAGACGGCCTCGCGCGCGTCGGAGGGGACGACGGCGGGCACGGTCCAGGTGACGGCGGACGGCCATCCGATCGTCCTGCTCGCCGAGAGGCCCACGACAGGCGGATACCCGAAGCTCGCGGTCGTCGCCGCCGTCGATCTCGGCCTTCTCGCGCGGACGCCGCCGGGGCGAAGCGTGCGCTTTGAGAGAATCCCCGTGACGGAAGCCCGAAGTCTCCTCGTTGCGCGCGACGTCCGTCTCCGTTCCTTTCCGGGAGGCCGAACATGACCAAGCCCGTCCGCGAATACCGTCAGAAGGGTCGCTTCGCCGTCGATCTGAATTTCGACGGAGGAGAGGGCTTCAACGACGGGCCGCTCATGGTGTACGTCGCGAGCGTGAACATCGCGTGTGGCGGCCACGCGGGCGACGTGACCTCCATGAAGAAGACGGTGCGTCTCGCCCTGCGCCGGTACGTCGCGATCAACGCGCACCCGTCGTTCGAGGACGTCGCGAACTTCGGGCGCGTGCCCCAGAACGTCGCGCCCGAGGAGCTCGAGCTGGCCCTCCTCTCCCAGATCGAGACGCTCCGCAACATCGTGAGACAGGAAGAGGGCGAGCTCGTGGGCGTCAAGCCGCAC